>NZ_LFRG01000026.1:0-52505 GCF_001573875.1 Clostridium sp. ATCC 25772 | reverse complement strand
TTCAATATTCATAGTATCATTAAATAATTTTACATAGTCTTTTACAGCAAAATATTTAAATTTGTTTAGTATGCTTAATATAAATTCGCTATCCACTACTTTAAATTCATCCATACCTCCTGTATAGGATTTTATACTTGAAAATCTATAAGTTTCTGGAGTATTTCTATAACCTATAATGTCTTTTGGATTTCTATGAATATATAGTGATGCTGCTATTAGATATCCATCACCTTCTATTATGGTACTTTCAAATCTTTCTTTGTATAATGTTCCATTTGATCTTTTTTTCTTATTATAATAAAATGTATATCTCTCTTTTATACTTTTCATAATAACTGAGATATCACCACCATATGAATCCACTATAAGATGAACATGCGTATCCATTAAACAGTAAGCATATATCTTAAATTTATATTTTTCCATGCTTTTTGATACTTTGTCCATAAACATTTCTTTATCATAATTATCTTCAAACAAAGGTTTTGCTTTGCATCCTCTTATTCTTACATGATATATTGCATTTTCTGCTTTGACTCTTGCCTGTCTAGCCAAAATAAAATCCCTCCTAAAATGATTGTCTTTATATAAAGCTTTGACAGTATATAAATAATTAATCATTTCATCCTATGTGTTCCTATAATAAAACATTGCCATTATTAATTTAAAATTAAACTTTTTTCAAAAACCTATTAAGTTTATGCTTTTACCACTCGTAAAAGTAAAGGTAACCCTTTTTATATTCATGAATTAAAATTATCTATTTAAAAACTTTAATACCCAAAGAGTGATATAAACTTGTACGTGTCTAAATTAAATACTACATTATGAATAAAAATATTTTTAAGTTGTTAAATAAATTTAATTTGAATTTTACATCCCCATAGTACTACAGTTAAATATTGATTTTGTTTCATTTCTTTTGTTTTCAACATTTTTCATCAATGAACTTTTCTAAAATTTATACTTTTTCATATTTTCAATATAAGCATTAAAAATATTTCAAATATTTCTTTACTTTTTATGTTTTATATGTTAATATTTACACGTTGTTACATTTTACAACATTATTCTTAAGGGGGATTTATTTAATGAAAAAATTTAAAAGCTTAATTTTAGCTAGTGCTGCAATTGCACTATTTACTTTTACTGGATGTTCTTCTAATGGAGAAGCTACAAAAAATGAGGACGCTGTTAAAACTGTAGCACCTATGGAAGCCAGCTTCGATGTTCAAGATTATGATGGAACAAAATTTACTGCATCAATACCAGCTAATTGGAAAGTAGATGAAACTATAGCGGCTCCTCTTGTTGCATTTTTAAATGTTGATGAGGCATCTGACGCTTTTACGCCTAATTGTAACATTAACATCTTAGATGTTCCTAAAGGCGCTCTTGATAATACTGATATGGATGAATACATCAAAACTATAAAAGAGGGATTTGAATCTCAACCAAAATCTGGCTTTACTGTAACTAATTCAGAAGTTATAGACCTTCCAACTGGAAAAGGTGCTTTAATAGAGTTAGATTGCAATGTTTCAGCAGAATCATTTGAAGCTCTAGAAGCTAGTGGCATGGTAGATAAAAGCTTATTAGAAAAATTTAAAACTAATGGCAGCTTAGATGAGTTAAACGAAGCACTTAGTAGCAAACAAATTCAAATTCATATACCACAAGGTGACAAAATAGCTATAATGGCATATTCTTTCAATACAGACAGTACTGCAAATAATAAAGAGTTAAGTACATACATAGCTCATCATATAAAAGTAAAATAATACAGAAAAACAAAAGAGTTTATTGATTTTATTCAATAGACTCTTTTATTATCATGAACTCATATTTTTTTCTTTTTAATTAAATATATTATTATCATGAAAATAACTAACACCCCTATAGATAATGAAACATACACATTAGGAGTCTCTTTTATAAGTAACTCTATGTTTTCCTTTTCTATACCATCTTCACTACTATTTGCATTTATAAATGTTACATCTCGTGAAGAATCATATACTAATCTTCCATTACAATATAATTTATTTTTATCTATTTTGAATTCTGTTTGATTTCCATTGCTATTTACAAAAATTTTTATGGCAATAGCATCTTGTTTTAAACTATAATCTCCTTTTATTGAAAGTACATTTAAATTTTTATAATTATCTGAATCAACATGATATAAACCATTTACAACTTCAAAGTTTTCATTTTGTTTTTTATTAACAGATGCTAAAACATAATCTCCATTTCTTATTTTACTCTCTTCTAATTTATTTTCGCAAAATAAATTATAAACTTTTACATTCTCGATTTTTACTTCTCCTCTTAATGGTATTTGTTGTACTTTTGCTGAACTCATATCTTTAGAACTACTTATTTGATTCTTTACCTTAACAGTTATAGTATCATCTTCCATTTTAGTTACTTGTCCAATAATAATTCCTTGCTGATTATTATGCATTAAATTATATATTTCATCAGAAGCAAAAACTTTTGAATTATAAAAAAATACTATAATAATACTACAAAGAATTAAATTAATTTTTTTTATCATAATACACCTCACACTCACCGTAATTCTTATAAATTTTAAATTTAAATTTAAAATTACGCTTATTATTACCCAGGAAATTCCATATGTTATATTAAAAATTTTACTTTGATTTTTTTCTTATTAATAAATAATTCAATTATAAATAAAAAATTCCTTTTTATTACATAATTTAATTTTGCATAACAAATAAACTATATAACTAGTTATAATCCTAGGTATATAGTTTTATAAATTTAACCTATTAATTTATGCATAAAGTTTTTGTAAATAACTAACTGAATAACTATTTAAAGTTATAATTATCATTTTTCGTAACAGTAAATTCCTTAAATAATTTCAAATACCAACTATGAGCATATATTATTCTAAAACTTTATTTTGAATTTTTATATAATTATCTAATTCATCTAAAGATCTAGTTATAAACTCATATGTTAGATATTTTAAATTCAACTTATCTATTACATCTTTTATATCTTTGCAATTAAAAGGTTTATGTTGATCTATTTTTATTATATGATTATGTATTTCTTTAAACATTTCATCTATAGTAAACTCCACATTATTAGAAGCCTTTTTTATTTTTTCCTTTACATAACTACCACTTTCTGAATAATTAAGGTGCATTCCTTTTATAAACTCTCTGGATTTTTTAAGATTATTTAATACTTCCTTTATGTAACTTATAGACTGATCCATATTCTTTATATTTTTATTAGTATTTAATAAATGACCCGTATCTAACAATATTCCTTTTTTATTATATTTTATACTTTCAATAAAATTATAAGTTAATTCATCGTCTAAAAGTGTAAGGCCTGGCCACCATAAATTTTCAAACAAAACTTCTATATTAGTATTTAACCCTTTAAAAATTTCATTTACAAGTTCAGCAGTAGCATCTAAAACCTCTTTATCATTATATTTAAATTTATAATTATAGCTTGATTTTAGCTCTACATGTGATACATGAAACACAACATATTTAGCTCCTATTTCATCTGCTATCTCTATTTCTTTTTTATATTTTTCAACTAGTATATCTTTATTTAGTCCACCATAGTACATCTTAATTGTATCTTCATCTTTAAATTGCTCTTTTAAGCTATCCATATTCCCTTTCCAAAAATCAATCCATATAGGATAATAAGATAAATGTACTCCATTTATTAATCTTTTAGGTATAACGTTATCATCCCACTTATTAACGCCCAAAAGTTCAATTCCTTCTAGCTTATTATTTTCCAAGAATTTTTCTATTTTTTTAAAGTCCCCATCATGTCTTGCTAAATCATATTTATAAGTGGACATACTCATTGATTTTATCATTTTTCACCCCCAAATTTAATCTTATTTAATATTTGTTATTTTATAAAATTTTTCACACTAATAATTTTAAACTACATTTATGTAAATGTGTATTAATATTTAAATAAAAATGGCTTACATATTAATAAAAGCCATTCTTATTTACTTTTTAACTTTTATGATATTTATATAAATATATTTTTATTATCTTCTCCACAAATAATGGCTATAATAAGTACAAATTTATCTATAAGATTTAATATTATTGTCTCTTTACAGTCATTATCATTTATTTTTATATCACCGTGACCAATTAACGGATTATCTATATTATAAAGTCCACATATTCTTTCTAATATAAATCTACATTCTTTCACAACTTCATTTTCTGATAAGAGTTCCCAATCTAACTGATCTATAAGATGTGCATATACAGAAGTTAATGTCACCAAATCATTTTCTCTTTCTATTGTATGAATGTTATGAATGAACCCATGTTTTAAAAGTGGATTTTCTATTTTTTTATGTAAAGAAATTTTCTCATACTTTTCCCAAATGACCTCTTCATTTATATTAAATCTTTTCATACGTTGTAAAAAACTATGTTGGCTCTCACCACTTAATCCAGTTTGTTTATATAAAGCTTCTTTTACTGCATTTTTAACTGACTTGCCTATTAACTCACCAAGTTTAAAATGTTTTCCTGCATTAGTAAGTTTATTTTCTAAATTAGAATTACAAATAATAATTGTACCATCAGTTCCCGAACCAGTTGCAAGTCCTCTTGAATAATTGCTACCTGCCATTAATTCTTGTATTGCTGCAGTTTTAGCCTCTGTACAAGTTACCATAGCTCTTGTAAGTGCTCCTTCAGTTAATTCTTTATTTATAACTAAAATTATATTTATAGTTCCAAGTTTTATCATTTCTGATTTATTATTTTTTTCGTGATAATAGGCAGGATCCCCAACCCTTCCACCATTTACTTCAATACCTCCAGTTACTATAGCAGTAACAATTAAATCCTCAAAATTCTCAGTTTTTATAGATACATTTTCCATTGATGCTGCTGTAGAAATTCCTGTTGTGTATTGTGAATCCAAACCTAGTTCCTGTGCAATAACTCCCATATGCTCCTCATATGTTGGAGCCTTCATTTTACAAGCTATTCCTGCACCTGGATTTCCATCATTATTAAATACATATTTTAAATTTTCTTTATATCCACCATTTAATGGTCCTGTGCTTAATACCTTTCTTTCATCTTTTAAAACAACAACTATACTTTTTTTATATTTATGTACTTCATCACCTGTTGCTAATTTAAATATCATCATAAAAATTCCTCCACTTATCTATTGTTTCTAATTATATAAAAATTTTATTAATATCTTTTAAATTATTACTCCAGCTTTCAATATCATCACTATTTAAAATTTCGATTTCTCCACCTTGAATTTCCCCTTTAGAGTTTTCTGATAGTTCTTCCATATCACCTTCTATTTTAATATAGCTTTTTCTTAGTTTATCTAAAGTTTCTTTATCTGCATTCCATTTTTTTCTCTCATAAAGTTCTAAAAATCGTCGTCCTATTTCTTCTAATGCAAATTTATTATTTTCATTAAACCATTTAATCATCTTTTCATCATTAATATATAAATCCACCAATTTATCAATATCTTTATCATCAATATTTTGCGAAAGACACTGCCAATCAAACACACTTTGAATTCTTCTCATAAATTCTGCTGCGCCTATATACCCATCCTTCTTTACATTTTCTTTCCATAAAGGATTAAAGAACGTTTCATTCATAGTTTTTTTAATCTCTTCACTTAACGTAGATATTTTAATATTATCCTTATTTTCTGATTTTCCATAATACTGTCTCACTTCTTTTTTATTAAGAAGTTTTTTAACTACATTAAATCCTCCTTGTACAGAAGCTGCAAATCCACACGATAAGAGATCATATCTCTTTGAAATAGTAGTATCATAAGAAATATCTGATTCTTTAATATTTTCAACAAATTCATTTTGTGCCATGCACCCATTCAACTTTTCACCATAAGCATGAGAAGAAAAATATACAAATATATTTCCTATATCTTTTTCATTTTTCCATGCACTAGCCTTTAAGGCAAGATCAACTCTAGCACCATAAGTTCCAGGTTTATCTCCAAATACTCTTATAGTTGATCGTCTTTTTATATCGCAATTTTCATTTAATGCTTTAAGTGCATTTGCAATCTGAAAAGTATTTTTTTTAACAAAATTATTCTCAAAACTTTCATTAAGTGATGATGCAATAATTACACCTTTATCTATAAGATTTACTGCATCAGGATAAGAATCTCTAAGTACTCCAGAAATTCTTACCGTTACATCAATTCTTGGTCGCTTAAGGCTTTCTAATGATATAGGTTTTAAATCAACTACTTTTCCATTTTCATTCCATACTGGAGTTATACCCATCAAATATAAAATCTGTGATAATTGTTCTCCTTTTGTCATAGATATATCTGTAGATATCATATTCATAGCTACTTTTTCAGGCAGTTTACCTTCATCCTCAATATATTTTTCTATAAGCTTGTCCGCTAATTGGCATCCTATTTTATATGATTCCCTTGTAGGAACTTTCTCGCAATCCATCAAATAAAAATTTCTTCCTGTAGGAAGTATATTTTTCAAATCTTCCCAAGGCATTCCAGAAAGTCCAGGCTCTACAAACTTTCCATCTAAAGCTAAAACTAAATTTCCAATCTCATGTTCTATTAATTGTAATTTGTCATAAACCTCAATAATTTCATGTCTTAAATCATTTAATATATTTTTTTCAATATAATTATACTTTGAGGCTAAATCATTATTATTAGTAATACATTTAAATATCAATTCCATCATTGTTACATTATAAATGTATTCATTTTTACATAAGTCCTTAATTGCTTTAGCATTCTTACTATTATTACTAATATATTCATTAATAAAAGATACACTTTCTTTTAAATTTGCTACTTTCCCTAAAACATGAAGTTTTTGTAATTTACTATTACTTATTGACTGCATTAAATAATCTTTTAATTTATTTAATCCATGAATAAATATATATTCTGAAGTTAAAATTTCCTTCGCACCTTCTATTTTATCTATTTCTATTAATAATTTTTCTTCTAACAATTCCTTCTGATTATTATTAACAAATTCCGCTTCTATATACTCTCCTATTAAGTTTATTATTTTAAAACTTTCAATATCTCCACCAATACAAGAAGGAAGATAATCAATTATAACTGCATTATTTCTTCTTTTTGCTATGGTACCTTCTGTTCCTAAGCCTGCATTATATACATATATATTAGGACTTGTACCAAGAACAACATCTGGATAGCATTTATTAGATAATGCATTAGTTTTCCCAGGTAAATATTCAAGACTTCCACCAGTCCCTACATGAATTATGGCATTTGCTTTCATTATTTTTTCAACATACTTATAAGTTGCTATATATTGATGTGGTGGTGGACATTTAGGATCATGAAGTATTTTGCAGACTTCTCCTGTGCACTTAGCACCATAACATCCTCTTTTAGGTTGTACCATAACCGTTACATTCTTAAATTTAATTCCAGTTATAATTAGCTTTTCTTTAAAAACCATACCTTGACCTGGAGGTTTTCCCCATGTATCTTCAATTTCTTTTATAACATTTCCATCTAAATCATTGTAAAATTCAAAATATCCACAACTATTTTTTAAAGGCATTTCATATATTACTCCACCAGCTTCTATAATATCTTCTACAGAAGTCCACCTAAAATCTTGATAGGCCTTTCTCTCCATTATCATTTTATGAAGCATTTCTCCGTTTTCAGGTATGTCTTCAATATAATATCCATTTTTCTTAAGTTCTTTTAATATATTTACAACAGTTTGAAAAACATCTAAACCTGCACCTAATCCAATAGTTGCTTCAACACCAGAGCATGGAGCATTATGAATAAATAATGCAATTTTTTTTTGCTTATTTTCAGTATGTCTTAATTCAATCCATTTTAAAACTCTACTTGTAAATCTATCTATTCTTTCCTTAATAGGCTCATTTACTCCTTTTTTATTTCTACATCCTATAATAATCGGCTCTGTCATTCCCATCATTTCAGGACTAGTAAAAGCCCAAGGAATCTCCATTGAAACACCGCCTATATTTTCTCTCCAAGTTTCTTCATCTTGAAAATTACTTATGATAGGCCTAAAAGTAGGTATATTCATATGTTTAAAATTTTCAACAGCATTATTAAATATGTTTTTATTTTCGCCATTTCCTAAAGTAGCAACCATTTGAAGATTTACTAGCCCATCTATTATTAAATTACCATCAATAGAAAAATAATTTTTAATAATACTACTAAAATTCTTCATTTCACTTTTATTTTCTGTAGAAGCATAACTAAATACCGTTATAACTTTAAACCCTAATTCCTCAAAAGATTTTATTAATGCATTTTCTACTTTAGTATTATTATTATTCCAATTATGCCTATGAGTTAAAATCCCTATCCACTTGTAATCAGCTATATTTCCTTTTTTTACATACCATTTTGCATAATCTTTAAATGATTTAAATATTTTTTCTGTATCCTTATGAAAAATACCATCAAAAGGTACTTGCTCTGGCTCGGCAATGAATTTCTTGCAATATTGCTTTTCACTTAAAGAGAGATTTAAAAAATTATATGCTATATAATAAAGAGCATTAATAAAATTTTTTATCCCTCCATAAGTAAAATAAGTAACAATTTTAATTGCATTATTTAAATCTATGTTAAAAAAATTTTCTTCTATGATTTCTGCTCCAATAGGTATTAAAGGAACTTCTTCTATTTCTTTTTTAAATTTAGTGAAATATTGATTTATTTTTTCATCTGCAGTTATATTACTTAACATTACAGCACTTGCATTATTTTTAATAAAATTAATGGTTTCATCTGTTTCATCATTAGCTATTTTATTTTTATTCCAAAATATTATATCTATAAATTCTATATTTTCAGATGCCTTTTTAAATTGATTTTTTATAAATTCTCCACCTATTACTACAATGGTTCTTTTGTTCACATTAACTCCCCTCCTAAAGTATCCTTTGTATTTTCTTTAAATAATTATTCTTGCATATTTTCTATATTACCTTCTAACTCTAAATATACATCTCTTAATTTTTCCATTTGACCTGTACTTACTTTCCAATATCCTCTTTTTTCATACTCCATCATCCATTCAACTATAGTCATATACGCATATGGATTGTTTTTTTCTAATCTTTTTCTTAAATTTTCATCTTCAACATATCTGTCGTATAAATCATTATATATCCATTGCTCTACACTGTTAGTAGTTGCTGCCAAACCTAGTATATTTTCAAACCTATCAGCTATCTTTTGAGCACCATGATATTTATGCTCTAACATACCATCAATCCACTTAGGATTTAAAACCCTAGTTCTTATTCCTCTATTTATAGATTTATCCACAGTTTCAGTCTCTACATTTTCTCCTGTTGTATCACTTATATACATAGCTGGCATTGATTTTTTAACCATATTAATAGCTTTAGAAAGTCCTCCAAAAAATTCATAATAATGATCTAAATCTGTTATTTCATATTCATGGTTACTTCTAAGTTGAGACACTACATCTACAGATTTTAAGTTGTTTTTATATAAATCTTTTATTTCTTTTCCTCTAAAATTTTTACTATAAACATATCTTAAACTATCTATAAAATTTTCTCCTATATCATCTTCATCTTCCCAGGCCTTTGTTTCTACTAATTTAGTTACACCTGTACCATACTGTGCCTCTTTAGGTCCAAATATTCTAGATATAGAAAGTTCTTTTGCATTTTCTTCATCTAATCCATTTTTCCTTAAATTTTCATATATAATCTTTGAGTTCTTTTTAAAATAATTTTCTTCAACGATTTCATCTAAACTAGATATTCTCTCAAATATATCATTTAAATCTTTCATTAAATTAGGAAACATATCTCTAAAAAATCCACACATATTTATAGTTACATCAATCCTTGGTCTTTTTAAATCTTCAATTGGTATTATTTCATAAGAATGTTCAAAAGAATTACTAGTTTTCACAGGTTTAACTCCTAGGTAATATAGTATTTGACCTATAGTTTCTCCACCTGTTCTAGACGTTTCAAGCCCCCAAAGTATTACTGCTGTACTTAATGGGTATTTTTTATTTTCTTTATAATATAGTTCTATAGTTTTTTTTGCTATAATAGCTCCTCTTTTATAAGCGGTTTCTGTAGGTACCAGTGTTGAATCAAATTGATATAAATTATATCCTGATGGCAATATTTCAGGATTTCTAATTATATCTCCAGCTAAATTCGCATTTAAATATTTTCCTTTTAATCCTCTAAGTAGTCCATGTATTTCAAAATTACTTTTAATATTTAAGCTAATTACAGCTCCATATTCTATAGATTTAGTTATATCTTTTATAGTAGATTTTTTTAATTTTTTATTACATTTATTTAAAAAATTTAAATTTCCACATTTTTTATAAGTATCTAAAAGCCATTGCACTTCTTTATCTAATTTAATTAAAACTTCCGTAGAATTTTCATTTAATAAACTATCATAATCTAACCCTTTATTTTCACAGAAGATTCTTCTTAAAGATTTTATATTTTCTCTATCATATCTAAGAATAAATTTAATATAATTAACTAATTCTTCTTGGTTATATCCTTCTCCAAATATATGCAATCCTTTAGGTATTAAGGAACGATTCATTCTATAAAGTTCTTTTTCTAATTCGTCTAGAGTTTGAAATTTCATATTAGCAACTTTTGCTTTTCCTTTAATACTTTTTAGCACTTCACTACATCTTTTCGGATCTAATTGCTTACACTGATGATATTCTTCAATATCCTTTTGAATAGACAAATATTTTTCATAAAGATTTCCCTCTATAAAAGATGGTGGGCTATAACTTATAATAACAGCATTACTTCTTCTTTTAGCTATCATAGCTTCTGCTGGATTCCCTATGTAATATAAATATAAATGAGGTATATCATAAATCATCATATCTGAAAAACAATCTTTTGACATACCACATTCTTTTCCCTTTAAGAATTCTATAGTTCCATGAGTTCCAACGTGTACAATTACATCTGCCTTAAATTCTTCTTTAATCCATTTATAAAATGCTATATATTGATGATGTGGAAAATATGATTTGTCATGATAAACCTTATCTATATTTTCATGAATTCCTCTAGATGGTTGAAGTCCTATAAAAACATTTTTATTTATTATTCCTGGTATTAGAAAATCCTCTTCTGCAGTCATAACATTTCCAGGCGTTTCACCCCAAGTTTTAATCATATCTTCATAAAGCTTTATTTTTTTAATATCTTTTTTATATTTCTTAGAATTATACTTTATTATTTTATTAATATTTTCTTCTGATATCCATTTTCCGGAATTAACTATTTTACCTGAAAACCGCTCTATTAAATTTTCACTTTTTAAGCTTTCTGTGTCATAACCTTCATTTTTTAATATGTTTAATATATTTTCTACGGATTTAAAAGTATCTAAAAAAGCTCCTCCAAATAAATTATCTTCACCAGGAGGATAATTGTAACATATTAAAGCAACTTTCTTATTGTTATTAGGTTTTTCTCTAAGTTTAAGCCAACCTTTTATTCTACTTATAAGTTTTTCTAATCTATCTTCTATTATTGTTAGTTCGTTTAACTCTATGTTAAATTCTTCATTTTTTTCATTACATTTCATTGCACCAATAGGATAAGTCTCAACAGCTCCATCTAATTCAGGAAGCATTATTGATATTAAAAACTCAGTTGAACTTATTCCTTGATTGCTTTCTATCCATTCATCTACTGTTCTTTTAGTCATAAAAAAAGGATGTAATAACGGGGCTTCTATACTGTTTAAAACATCTAAAGCTTTTTTAGCATCTCCTCCCATTGGCCCTGCACCTAATCTAAAGTTCATAAAATTTAATATTAAATCTACCTTTTTACCACAAGCATCTTCTAGCATATTTTTTAGTTTATTCATATCTAAGTTCAAAATACTAGAAAATGCTATAGGTACAACATTAGCAAATTCTCTTATTCTTCTTGCAACTTCTTCAATACAATGAGATGTTTTACAAGGATAACTATGACCATAAAAAATCAAAGCAACTGTAGGAAATTCTTTTTTAAAACCATATTTCTTTACATATTCATTATAATTCTGGAAAAATTCCATAGTTTCTATATTACATATACTTATATTTTCTCTTTTCAATGGTTCTATTGGTTTTTGTAATTCCTTATGGTTTCCATAATCTCTTAATAATAAAAGTATTAAGTTTTTCATATCCTCAAAAGTAGCATTATTCCAATATGTTTTTATATTTATATAGTTTTTCATATGATTTAACTTTCCAAAGGGCATAATTTTTCCCATGGTTTTTGTTATATCTATCATTTTTTCTATGGATTTTTCATCTATATTTTTGCTGCTTTCTTTATTCTTATTCATCTGAATATTTTTTGAAGTTAAACTTCCAAGTTTCAAATATTCTCTACCTTGTCTACCTATAACAATTACTTCACCCTTTGCTTTTTTTAGTGAATCACACACAGCCACAACATTTTTTTCATAACTTCCCATCAAATCTATTATTGTTACATCAGAGTCTTCTATATCTACTATCATAGTTTGTAAATTTTCTTTTTTCATAGGCTTAGACACATAATATAATTTTAAATTTAATATATTATTATAATTCTTATTAATATACTTAGAGACACTTATAAGTTCTTTAAATACACTTGTAGAAACAGAAACAATAGTAACCTTCAAAATCTACGCCCCCTTCGCTAAACTATTTATATATTTAATTTACTAAAAACTTCTTTAGGATATATAATTGGCTTTTTTGTGTCTTTATCTTCATTTATATACGCTTTTAACCTAAATACTTCTTTAAGCATATTATCATTTATAATCTTAGACGGACTTCCTTTTTCGTATAAATATCCATTTTTAATAACAATAAGCTCATGTGAATATTTACATGCTTGATTTATATCATGAAGTACCATAACTATGGTTATTTTTTCTTTTTCATTTAAACTTTTAATAAGATCTAAAAGTTCAAGCTGATAACTTATATCTAAGTAAGTAGTAGGTTCATCTAAAATAAGAATTGATGGTTTTTGAGCTATAGCCATTGCAATCCATGCCCTTTGCCTTTCACCACCTGATAAAGTAATGACTTTTCTATTTTTCATTTCATTAAGTCCTGTCCTACTTATTGCCCAATTTATTATTTCTTCATCTTCTTTTGTAAATCCTGAAAAAAATTTTTTATGTGCATACCTACCATAAGATACCAATTCCTTTATAGAAACATCATCTGGACACACATTGTTTTGTGAAAGCGTTGCCATAATTCTTGCTAAATTTTTATTTTTAAATTTATACACATCTTTTCCATTTAATAAAATCTTACCTTCATTTGGTTTTAAATTTCTACTTATAGTCTTGAGAAGAGTAGTTTTCCCACATCCATTAGGGCCTATTATAGATACTATTTTTCCACTTTCTATATTAAAATTTATCCCTTTTAATACTTCTTTTTCTCCATAACTAACTTTCAAATTTTCTACCCTTAAAACATTCACAATATCACCTTATTAATATTTTTTAATTTTTATCTTTGTCTTCTTAATAAATATAAGAAAAACGGTGCTCCTAAAAGAGCCATTATTATTCCCACTGGTATTTCTATTGGTGCAAAAATAGTTCTTCCTAAAGTATCACAAAACACAACTATAGCCGCTCCTAAAAATGCTGATCCAGGAATTAAATACTTATAGTTGCTTCCTAATATGAGTCTTACTGTATGGGGAATTACAAGCCCTACAAAAGATAGAAGCCCTACAACAGACACAGCACTAGCTGCAAGCATTGCTGCTATAACAACAAGTTCAAATCTTACAAATTCCACATTAATTCCCAATCCTCGTGCTGCATCATCACCTAAAACTAGTATGTTCAATCTTTCTGCCATTAAAAATGCAAGTATTATACCTACTATTGTATAAGGTAAGATCATATACACTTGAGGCCAACTTTTTGCAGACAATCCACCATTCATAAACATTATAGCTCCATGAACTCTTTCACTAAAAAACACCATAAGTGCAGATATACCTGCTCCTAATACTGCTGATACTGCTACCCCAGCCAATACTACCCTCATTGGCTGTATACCATTTTTCCATGCCAGTATATACACCATAATTGCTGCTATCATTGCTCCTAAAAATGCTACTGGTGGAACTAAATATTGATACTGTGGGAAAAGTATTAATATAATTATACCTGTAAGTCCAGCTCCAGAAGATATACCTATTATCCCTGGATCTGCTAGTGGGTTTCTCATTACGCCTTGTAATATAGCTCCAGAAATAGATAAATTAATTCCTACTAATATTCCTACAATAGTTCTTGGAATTCTAACATTCCATATTACAAGCCACTGTGGGTCTAAATTATTAGGACATTTTAGTATACCTATTATACTTTTTATAGATATATCCATAGAACCATATATGTTTCCTACTACAAATGCAGCTATACTTAGTCCCAAAAAAATCATTATCATAAATACTTTATAAAAATTACTATTGTTTTCTTTAATAGTTTTTAAACTATTTTTCATTTAACTCACCATAAATTTCTGGGTATACTCCTTTAGCCATAAATTCTATTCCATCTACAAAATTTTCTCCTGCATTATATAAAAAATATTTTTGTGGTAAATATACTATTTTATTTTCTTTAACTGCTTTTAAATTTTTCCATACAGGATCACTTCCTAGTTGCTTTTCTATTACTTCTTTAGCCATTTCATCAGATTTCACCATACTAGTTACTAAAATAACATCTGGATCTTCCTTCACTATTTCTTCAATACTAAATGGAATAGCTTCATCTCCCATTTTCTCTGGTTTTTTTCCTGATGCTATATTATTTAATTTTAATATTTCTGCAACATTTCCAGCTATACTATTTTCAAGTTTTACTGATATATCATTAGATGTAGCA
This sequence comes from Clostridium sp. ATCC 25772, assembly GCF_001573875.1. Classification (NCBI taxonomy): domain Bacteria; kingdom Bacillati; phylum Bacillota; class Clostridia; order Eubacteriales; family Clostridiaceae; genus Clostridium; species Clostridium sp. ATCC 25772. The sequence goes on along the minus strand of NZ_LFRG01000026.1, from coordinate 37,466 downwards.
TATAATATAACTATTTTTTTAGACTGTTTTGGAAGTTTTTTTACTATTTTATTTTTTTCTTTATTCATATTATCTATAATTGCTTCTGCCTTATCTTCATTTCCAACTATTCTTCCCATTATTTTTAAATTTTCTAATACTTCATCATAAGTTTTCATTTGTAAAACCAAAACTGGTATATTACTTTCTTTTAGTGTAGGCACTAGCTTATTTTGTATTCCAAACTGAGCAATTACTAAATCTGGTTTAAGTGAAATTAGTTTTTCCACATCTGGATTATAAACCTTACCTATTGTTGGAAGATTTTCAGCTTCCTTTGGTGCAGGACTTCCTTTAGATAAGTTAGGAGTACAAATAGATTCTCCTCCTACTGCATATAAACTTCCTAAGAAAGTTGATGATGCTGCTGCTAATTTTTTAGGTTTTTCTTGTAATGTAACTTCATTTCCCATCATATCCTTTATAACAATAGGGTATCCTTTACCTTCAGATATAGTAACATTACCTTTTGACCCTATATCCTTATCCTTTACATCTTGTGACATAGTTGATTTAGTCTTATTTTCCATCTTATTATCATTTTTATTGACACCACATCCAGTTAGACCAATGGATAACACCATTATTAGCGCTAGTATTTGTACCTTTTTCATCCCCTCATTTTCCCCCTTTTATACCTTTAACTCTTATTTTAAACACATTCCCTTATAGCACCTGCTATTCCTCCTGCTTCTAAATCTTCTATCTTATAATATTCTGCATCCATAGCCTGTGCAATTTCTTTAGCCAAACCTAACTTTATAAAATCCTGCTCTGTGTCTATAACTATAGTTTGTATTCCTTCCTTAGAAATTATATTTGCCATATTTATAGCCTCTTTAAAAGGATCTCCTTCGTTTTTTGAAGAATTTGCCCTTCCATCAGATACAAGGACCATAACTGGAACCATATCAGGATCTTTCTTTTTATGTGCTTTTAAAATTTCATATCCTTTAGAAAGCCCTGATGCTAATGGAGTTTTTCCTCCTGTAGGTAATGTTTTAAGACTTTTTTCTGCAAGTTCTACACTTCTAGTAATTCCTAGTAAAACCTCAGCCTCTTTTTTTCTAAAAGCTATCATACCTACTTTGTCCCTCTTTTGATATGCATCTGTAAGAAGAGAAACTATAGCACCTTTAACTGCAGTCATTCTCTTTTTTGCTCCCATAGAACCGCTAGCATCAACAATAAACATTATAGTGCTTCCTGTTCGTTTTTCTCTTACCTTTTCTCTAAAATCATTTTTATTTATAGCAACAGCAAGTCCATGTTTTTCTCTTACTTTCTGATATGGTGCTGCTGCTCTAAGAGTAGCGTCAAAAGCTATATCTTTTGACTTTTCCTTTGGAAGTGTATATCTTATGTATCTTCCCTGAACTAAGTCTGTTTTTGTTCTACTTCTTTTCCCACTACCTCTACGTTTTTTTCTATCCATAGTATGAATATTTAAAGATTTTGCTGTAAATATTCTTCCAATATCGTCTACAACATCATTTTCACTGCTATTTTCCTTATCTTTCTTTTCTTCATTTTCTAAACTTTCTTTATCATTACTTGTATCTTTATCACTATTATCTTCTTCCTTTTCGTTAAAATCCTGTGATTCAGCATCATTCTCAGTCTCTGTCTCCTCTTTACTATCCCCTTGATTATTCTCATCTTCATTTTTTTCTAAATTATCATCATCCACGTCTTGGCTTTCATCATCCATTTCTTGGTCTTCATCATAATTTTCCTGTGGCTCATCTTTAGGTGGAGTGTCTCTCATCCTATGTGGAAGAGCTAATTTAGCCGCCTCTTTAATATCATTAACAGTTATATTTTTTCTATTTTCATAAGCTGCAATAGCTTTTGCAGTTTCTATAATTACAAGTTCTGCTCTATGTCCAGAACAATTTGCCTTTTCAGAAAATTCTACCGCAAGCTTCATTACATTTTCTGAAATCTCAACTTTTTTCAAGCATTCTTTTCCTTTTAAAATTTTAAGTAAAATTTTCTTAGATTCATCTTTCCATTCATTTATATATTCAATTGGATTTTCTTCATATCTTAATCTTCTTCTAATTATCTCTTTTCTTTCTATTACATTGTTACTACCCTTAACATCTAAATATAATCCAAACCTATCTAAAAATTGAGATCTTAAGTTTCCTTCCTCAGGATTCATAGTTCCAACTAAAACAAATTCCGACTTGTGTCTATAAGATATTCCTTCTCTTTCAACAGTATTTATACCTAATGAAGATACTTCTAAAAGACAATTAACTATATGTTCACTTAAAAGATTAACTTCATCTATATATAAAATATTTTTATGTGCTTTTTTTAATATTCCTGGCTGAAAATTTCTTTCACCTTTAGTTATAGCTTCTTCTATGTCAATGGTTCCAACTAACCTATCCTCTGTTATATTTAATGGTAAATTAACAACTTTCATACCTTGCATAAGTTGAGCCAGCCCTCTTACAACCGTTGACTTTGCTGTACCTTTTTCTCCACTTATTAAAACCCCACCTATAGATGGATTTATTATATTTAAAATAAGAGCCTTTTTAACTTCATCTTGTCCGATAACTGCCGCAAAAGGATATACGCTATTTTCTATCATCTAAAAGCACTCCTTCCTTAAGCTATTGCTATTTCGTTAATTATTTCTTCAATCTTAGAAAAATTCATAACTCCTTCTTCAAATGGTTTTTTTCTCATTCTATGTGGAAGGGTTAACTTTGCTGATTCAATCATATCTTCACTAGTTACATTCTTTCTTCCATTTAATGCAGCTATAGTCATTGCTGTTTTTATCATACTTATATCTGCCCTATGACCATCTACATCCATTTCTATACTTATAGTTGCTGCCATTTGTAATATTTTTTCATCAAAAGTAACTTCTTTTAATATATCCTTTGCTTTTACAATTTTATCTCTTAATTTTTTTTGCTCTTCCTCATAACTTAATATAAAACTTTCCTTATTGTTTTCATATTCTAATCTTCTTTTAATTACTTGAACTCTTTTTTCGCTATCCCTCTCACCTATTACATCAACTACCATACCAAATCTATCTAGAAGTTGCGGTCTTAAATCTCCTTCTTCTGGATTCATAGTACCTACAAGAATAAATTTAGCTGGATGTGAAAAAGACACACCTTCTCTTTCTATTGTGTTTACCCCCATAGCTGCTGAATCAAGTAAAACATCTACTACATGATCATCAAGAAGGTTTACTTCATCTACATAAAGAATATTTCTATTAGCATTAGCCAAAATTCCTGGCTCAAATTTCTTTTCTCCATTTTTAATTGCATATTCAATATCTAAAGTTCCTACAACTCTATCTTCTGTAGCACTAACTGGTAAATCTACCACCCTCATCTTCTCTTTTTTTTCTTTTAAAACTTCATTCTTCTCTATTTTTTTACCACATTCTATACAAATATTACTTTTATTTTTAGGATCACATCCAAAAATACATCCTTCAACCTGTGACTTTTCTGGTAAAAGCTCTGCTAAAGCACGAACTGCTGTTGATTTAGCAGTACCTTTTTCTCCTCTTATCAAAACACCTCCAAGAGATGGGTTTATAACATTAAGTATTAATGCTTTTTTCATGCTATCTTGACCAACAATTGCTGTAAATGGATAAATTTCTTTTGTATTTTTCATTTTATAAGACTCCCTTCAAATATAAGCATTGTTATTCTGCTCTTTTACATTTTCTTATTCCTATTAAAAATATAAATATAAAATATAAAATTAAAATAATAGGATGTATAATCATATTCGTTAAATTGTCATTACTACTTCTTAATCCCAAACTAGTATGAGTTAGTGGCAATAACCATATAATATTCTTTATTGTTAATGGCATTTTATCTAATGAAAAAAATGTTCCACATAAAAATGACATTGGTGTAATAACAAAGCTTGAAAACTTTGACATATCGCTATGTGAATTTATAAATACCCCTACTGTAAATCCTATTGCTGCGAAAACTAAACAATTAAGAATAATTATTAAAATAAAATAAAGATTTATTGTTATTCCTGCTTTAAAAATTATAGATAAAACTATTATTAATAATGCTGAATACATTCCCATTAATGCTCCAGCTACTATTTTCCCTAACGCATAATATGCTATAGAAATAGGTGCTATCATAAAAGTTTCAAAGGTTTTATAAAATATTCTTGATATATTAACTGAATTTGCTGTGTTATTATAACTTGATGTCATTGTAGTTAAAGCAATAATTCCTGGAATTACAAAATTAATATAAGCTTTACCTTCTACAGTTACACCTCCACCAAGTCCCCATCCAAAAGCTATTAAATACAAAATAGGTGAAACCATTGATGCCAAAGTTATAGTCCAAAATTTACGTTTAAATAGTATATATTCTTGCCATAAAATGCTTGTAAATGTTGACATTATGCTTCCACCCTTCTATTAGTTAATTTAATAAATACATCTTCTAAATTTGATGATCTAATATTTACATTTCCTTCTAATTTAGATGCAAATAAAGTAGCTTCTTCCCTTGTTTCAAAAAATTCTTCTTTAGTTTCTCCATTTTTAAAATACTCAACAGTAAATTTACCAACCTTTTCTATTAACTTTTGTGGAGAATCTAGTTCCATTAGACTTCCACCATCTATAAGCCCTACTCTATCGCACAAAATCTCAGCTTCTTCAATATAGTGAGTTGTTAATAATACTGTTAGTCCTTCATCTTTTAACCTTTTAAGCAAATCCCACATTTTTCTCCTTGCATTTGCATCAAGTCCTACTGTTGGTTCATCTAAAAGAAGTAAGTCAGGATTATGCATAAGTGCTATTGCTATCATAAGTTTTCTTTTCATTCCACCAGAATATCCTTTAACAATTTCATTAGCCCTTTTAGTAAGTTCTGTAAATTCTAAAAGTTCCTCTATTCTTTTTCTTCTTATATGTTTAGGCATTTTATAAAGTCTTCCATGAAGCTCAAGATTTTCCCAAGCTGTCATTTCAACTTCTAAATTATTTCCTTGCGGTACTACACCTATTTTCTTTTTAACTTCTTGCAAATTTCTATTCATATTTTCATTATTTATAATAATATCTCCTGACGTAGGTGGAGTCAGTGTACTTATCATTCTAATGCTTGTGCTCTTTCCAGCGCCATTAGGCCCTAAAAGCCCAAAGAATTCACCTTTACTAATTTGCAAATTCAACTTATTTACTGCCATTACATTATTATATTTCTTTGTAAGCTCTTTAATAATTAGCATTCTTATACTCCTCTCCACCCTGTTTAATTTCTTTTTCTACAATCTTAAAAGAGGTTTTTCTTAAAATACAATCCTCAATGTTTATTTCACTACTTTTACCATTTATAATATTCCTTGCTGGACATGCTCCTACACAAATTTTTTCATATTTGCATATTTTACAACTTTCAGATTTATTATTAGTTATTCTAATCTCTCTTTGTGAAGATAAATTAGATATATTCCCCATATAATATTTCTCATTTTTACTAAGAGAACCGCAAGGATATAAGCTTCCATCAGGATGTACCACCATAGACCCTCCATAGACTGCATGGCAATAATCTGTGCATATATTGTTTTCTGTAATTCTTTTTCTTGCATCCTCTATTTCTCTTATAATTATTTTTCTTCCAGTTAATTTATATAATTCAATACTCCTATTGTAGGCCTCTTTTAAATGCTTTTCTATTTGAGATGGAGTTGCCTTTTTTACTTCACCATTAGAAGCTCTTCCAGTTTTTCTTAATAAATCAAGGCCTATACCTCCAACATTTCCTAAATATAAAGCTAAATCTACAAGCTTATGTAAATGTTGAATACTTTCATTAGTTACGACACAATTTAGATTTACCATTATACCTTCCTGTGCTAAGATTCTTATTCCATTTATAACATCCTTTGTTTTCCCTCTTAATTTTTCATTAATTCCTATAGGTCCATCTAAACTTACACCAAGGGATATATCCATTTTCTTAATTTCCTTAGCAACTTCACTATTTATCAAAGCTCCATTAGTTTGCATTTGAATTTTAATTTCTGGATTATTAACTTTTAAATAATTATATATATCTTTAACAAGATTAAAGTTTAAAAGTGGTTCACCTCCTGCTAGTTGGAGTTTAAATTTAGACTTTGGCATTTCTAATGCTTTTCTTGCTGTTTCAAAGGTCATATATTCATTTTTCTCTCCTGCATTTGCATAACAGTATTTACATCTCAAATTGCAATCATTAGTTAACCATAGCACTAAAAATTTCACATTTTTAAACATAATCTTCTATATCTCCTTCTATGTCCATGTATATCTGTCTTAATTTTTCTACACTCTCCTTATTTGCATTCCACATGCCTCTTTGATTAGCTTCTAACAATCTTTCAGACATACTGTGTATAGCCCATGAATTCACACTTTTTATCCACTCTCTTTTTTCATCATCAAAAAGATAAGTTTCACTTATTTTTTCATACATCCAATCTTCAACAACATCGGCAGTTGCATCCCATCCAAATACGAAATCTACCATACCTGAAATTTCCTGAGCACCTTTATATCCATGCGGCTTAAGTCCCTCAAACCATTTTGGATTTAAAATTCTACATCGCATGATTCTCGCTGTTTCTTCTTTAACTTCTTTGACTTTAGCTCTAGATGGATCACTAGTATCTCCACAATAAGATTTAGGCATTTTCCCTGAAAAAGTTCTTACTGCTGCAATAAGACCTCCATGATAATTATAAAAATCATCACTATCAAGCATATCTATTTCTTGTGAAGATTCATTTTTAACAGTTACTTGTGCTAAAGACAATCTTTTTGCAAATACATCTTTAAGTTTATCTCCATGAATTTTACGCCCATAAGCATGTCCACCCCATAATGCATATACATTTCCAAGGTCACTAACATCATTCCAATTCTTACTATTAATTAATGTGTCTACACCAGCACCGTATGTCCCTGGAGGACATCCAAATATTCTTAAACTTGCTTGTTGTTGTGCTTTTTCCACTTCAATACCACTTTTAATTAAATTATTAATTTCACTTAATATGTTTTTTCTTATATAGTTTGTATCATCACTTTCATCTAGGCTTGATGCAAGATTAACGGCATCCTCAACTAATTCAATAATATTAGGAAAAGTATCTCTAAAAAGACCAGATATTCTTAAAGTAACGTCAATTCTTGGTCTTTTTAATTCTTGTAATGGTATAACTTCAAGTCCTATTACTTTATCTGTATCTCCTAACCATTTAGGCTTTATTCCCATTAAATAAAGAGCCTGAGATATATCATCTCCGCAAGTTTTCATCGTTTCTCCAGAATATACAATCATTACAACTGTTTCAGGATATTTTCCTTCATCATTTAAATATTTGCTTATTAAATTATCACCAAGTTGTTTACCTACTTTCCATGATGCTCTAGTAGGAACCGAAGTAGGATCTATAGAATAAAAATTTCTTCCTGTTGGTAATATATCTACTCTTCCTCTAGTTGGACTTCCTGAACCACCAGGTGGCACAAATTCTCCATTTACTGCATTTATAAAATATTTAATTTCATCTGTTGTACCATTCAATTTATCTTTAACAACAGTACATGCATACTCTAATGTTTTTCTTAAATCATTTAAATTGCTTGTTTCTACTTTAAAATATTTCTTTAATATATCTTCAATAGTTTTAATTTCATAATTTGATTTATGAATTTTATTTATTATGTCCCTACTTATCTCTTCCATTTCATCTAATAACATTAAATTTGTTTTCCCTGCATTATTGATATCATATGGATTATCTTTTAAATATTCATAATCTAATTCACAAGCAATACAGACACCTTCAATTAATGATAAAATATTGCTATTAGATATTCTTAAAAGTGCAGAAACTAAATTTTCAAACCTTTCTTCTTCCGGAACTTTACCAAAAATATGTAAGCCATCTTTTATTAAGGAGTTTTTGATTTCTTCAATCCAACCATGAAAACGTTCCATAAATAAATTAAAATCATTTTTTATTTCTTCTTTACTCATATTTAAATCTATATGATAATTATTTTTTACAACTAAATTTACTATCTCATCTTCTATATGTTTTACTTTTGTATTATCTCCTTGTTTTGCATGATAGTACTGCTTTATTAAATCATCAACGTTTTCCATTTCACCATAAGTTCCACTTTGCATAAGTGAAGGAATAAGGTGATCTAAAATAACTCCATTTCCTCTTCTTTTTACCTGAATTCCTTCACCTACAACATTTATGCTATAAGGATAAATATGAGGCATATCATCAATTGCAATATCTGTGTAACAATCTTTCGAAAGTCCAACTTCTTTTCCAGGAAGCCATTCTAATGTACCATGTGTTCCAATATGCGCAATTACATCAGCTTTAAATACATTTTTTACCCACTTGTAAAAAGCTATATATTGGTGAGGTGGAACAATATCTGTACTATGATAAACTTCATCTGCCTTTTCTTCATATCCCCTTGGTGGTTGAAGTCCTATAAATATATTTCCGTTAATAATACCTGGTATTGGGAGTTTATCATTAAATACCATAAATTCCCCAGGTGGAGTATCCCAATCATGTGTCATTTTATTCTGAACCTTTTCGGAAAGATTAGAAAACCATTTTCTATATAAATTACCCTCTATTATATCTACACTCTTTTCTATAGCCTTTTCTGGTGATAGCCATCTCATATCATTACTTACAGCATCAATAATTCTATTTATTATTTCATCACCATTTTCAAAATCATACTCTGTATATACACCCTCACTTTTTAATTTTTCTACTATATTAAATACAGTAGCAGGAGTATCTAATCCAAAAGCACAACCAATCATATCATTTCTTGGTGGCATATTATGAAAAATTATTGCTACTTTCTTATTTTTATTTTCCATAACTCTAAGCTTTGCCCAATTTAAAGCTAACCTACAGACTTTATTAATTCTTTCTTTGATTGGCTTAAATACTAATTTTTCTCCTATTTCATCTTTTACTTTTTCGCAATAAGATGTAGTTACAGTAATTATTTGTCCATCAAACTCTGGATAATAAACACTTCCTGTAAGAGACATCATGTCAACACCTTGCAATGAATTTTCCCAATTTTCAAAACTTTGATAAGTGTTTAATCCTTGAAATACTGGGACTTTTATATTTTCAAATATACTTTTATCCACTACAGTTGTACCATCTCCAGGGTTACTTAATATACTTTGAGAATATCCTATAGTATTTATAATTGCATCAACTTGGGATTTACCATCTTTCATCAATATATTATCAACAACCCATTGAAATCCCTTACATCCGATAGATGGATTAGGGGCACTAGATGTATATATTGCTAATGGTTGACCTTGTAGATTTTCTATCTCTTTTATAAATCTATCAATATGTTCTACATTATTTTCATGCATATATTTGCTATAAAATAAAATAGCAATAATCGGCTTTTCATTATTTCTTAAACCTTCTATATATTCTTCATAGTTTTCTATATTTTTTCCTGGATAATATATACCTTCCCATTTAGGATATTTAGGTGAATTAACTTTATAATTTTTTTCACCTAAATTTTTAGCTAAATGTAGTATCATATTTTCTAAATTTTCAGTATCTCCTATTAAAAAATAGTTTAATATACCTATATATTCCTCTTTAGAAATTAATGATTTTTTAAATAATTCATTGTTTTCATCATCTAGACCTGAATGAATAAAAAATTTCTTTTTTCCTTGATACTTGTCCATTATTTTATTTAAGCTTTTAAAGTAACTTATCCCACCATGTGCCGTGATAAAAATTATATCTGAACATTGAATTTCTCTCATGCACTTATTAAATTCTTCTGGATTTTCATCTATTGTATAAGTGTCCATAAGCTCTATAGAAAACTCATCATTATATTTTTCTTGAAGTGACATATTTACTTCTTTTAATTTGTATGATGAATCCATTGGAGACATTATAAATAAAAGTCTAAACATTATAATTCTACACCCCCCTGAAATATACACTATTTCATTTGTTAAATTATTTTTTAGTTACCATATAACACTCGTTTAAAAGCTCTAATATACTATTTACATTTTTAATATTTTTATAACAATCACTAAATAGTCTCATAGTCTCATATTCATTTCTTAAAGATAAAACTATCTTTTTTCTTCTTATAGCTTCCCTAATAATTTCAGTATTTAATTTATTTATACCCTGAAGACTTGCCCCAGAATCTATAACTATATTTACATCATTTAATGCATTATTAGCATAGATTACATCCTTCTCTTTAATTTTTTCATAGGGTTTAGCACTATAAATCTCTAATCCCATAGTCCTTGCTACTTCATAATCAATATCATTTTCATAAAGTATTCCTGTTGAAATTCCTATATATCGTTTAGTAAGAGCCCTATATATGTGCGAAGCCTTACCACATCCACCAAGTATAAATACTTCAGGTTTACATTTATTTTTAAGTTCTACCGATCCTAATAAATTATTATAATTATTTTCCATACCATATAAATTGTTTATTACTTTTTCATCTACTACATCTTCTGGAGTTCCATATGCCAACATAGAATTATCTTTTATTAAAACTACTTTATCGCAACTTTTAATAGCAATGTCTATCTCATGTAAACAAACTACAACTGCTATATTTTTTTTCTTGCTAAGCTCTTTTAAAATATCCATAAGTTCTAATCTATGTCTTATATCTAAATGAGTTGTTGGTTCATCTAATATAATAATTTCTGGTTCTTGAACTAGTGCTCTTGCTACTAAAACTTTTTGTTTTTCTCCATCACTTAATTCATTAAAATATCTTTCTTTTAAATGTTCTGCATTTACAACTGATAAAGCTTCCAATATTTTTTCATTATCGTTTTCATTAAGTCGTCCAAAAAAACCAGTATGAGGATACCTTCCCGTGGATACGATTTCATATACAGTAGTTAACTCTCCTGAAAATTTATTTGTTAAAACTAATGCTAATTTTTTAGCAAGTTCCTTTTTATCAATTTTATCTATATTTTCATTTTTTAAATAAACTTCCCCATCAATAGTTTTTAAAAGCGTTGAAAGAGTTCTTAATACTGTAGTTTTTCCAGCTCCATTTGCACCTAAAAAACAAAGTATTTCACCTTTATTCACTTGTATCTCAACATTATTAACTACAACTTTTTTATCATAACCAACAGATAAATTCTTAGTTTCTAACATCATCATATAGTACTCCTCCTTTTAAGTATAAGGAAAATAACTATTGGTGCTCCAATAAAAGAAGTTATAGCACTTATTGGTAGTTCAATTGGTGCAAAAATAGTTCTAGCAATCAAGTCACAAATAGATGTTACTATACCTCCTAATATTATTGTTCCTGGTACAAGTACTTTATTATCTGTTGTTTTAAATATAAGTCTTGAAATTTGAGGAACTGCTAAACCAATAAATGCAACTGGACCTGAAAATGCAGTTACAACTGAAGCTAAAATGCTTGAAATTGCTACAATAGCTATACGAAATTTTTTAATCTTCACACCCATACTTTTAGCATAATCTTCACCTAATAAAAATGCGTTTAAAGGCTTTATAATAATCATACTTAATAGTATAGCTGGAATTCCTATAATCATTAAAGCCCTAACTTGTTCCCATGTAAATCCTGAAAAGCTGCCCATTCTCCAAATTGTAAATCCCTGAAGTTTTTCCTTATCTGCAAAAGCTGTTAATACACTTGTAACTCCACTGCACAGATATCCAAACATCATACCTATTACTAATAGCGTAACTACGCTTTTTACTTTTCCTGCAAAAATAATTACTATACACATAACTATTAATGAACCTATAAAGGCTGCTGCTACTAACATAAAAGGAGAAATGCTTTCAAACCCAAAACTCAAACCTCCCAGCATAATAATCCCAACAGCAAGAGAAGCTCCTGATGATACTCCTAAAACATAAGGCTCAACTATAGGATTTTTAAAAAATATTTGAAGTAATAATCCTGAACAAGCTAATGCTGACCCTCCTATTACTGTAGCTAATGCCCTTGGAAATCTAATATTCCAAACTATATCATAAAAAGGGTCCTCTATGATATCTTTATTAAATAAAATATTACCTACATTGAAAGCGCCTATTTTTACAGACCCAAAACAAATACAAAAAATTAACGTGAAAAATAGTGCTAATATTAATACAGAAAAAATAATTGTGTATTTAACTCTAGATTTTTTTATAAATTCCATCTTTCTCTCCAATGTTAATTTTTAATTCTTTATTCTTTATAATTTACATAATGTTTTATATCTTCACCTATAGAACCTGGATGGAATATTTCCATTAAATCTATAATAAGTTCATCTGTTTTATCTATTGATTGATAGTAATCTGGAGCAAAACACCAAACTTTTTTATTTTTAACTACATCAAGTTTCTCAAGGATAGGAGCTTGTTCAATAACATTTTTTAATTTTGGTGTATAGTTTGTAGTAGAAGAATACATAAATATATCTGCATCATTAGCCTTTGCATATAACTCCTCTATGCTTATGTTCCCACTTCCTATTCCATCATCTTTAAACATATATTCTCCGCCAGCCATCTCTATCATTTTTGCAACATATGAATCACCTTTAGGTATATATACTTTTCCTTTACTTATTGTTGCCCATACAATTTTAGGCTTATCTTTTCCCTCTATATTTTTACTTGCAGCCTTAACTTTTTCTATAGCTTCATTAAATTGCTTTTCTGATTCTTCCTCTTTATCATAGAATGCACTCATTAATTTAGCCCATTCCATTCTTCCGTAAGGATTTTCTTCTAAATATTCATTATCAACTACATAATTTATATTCAGTTCCTTTAGCTTTTCAATAAGTTTTTGTTGTCCTGATGGTCCAGTATACACCACTGCCAAATCCGGTTTCATCATAGATATTTTTTCATAATCTGGTGAATCTCCTCTTCCAACAAACTCTATATCGCCCTTTTCCATTCCATTTTTTATCTCATCTATACTCCAATTTTTAGCTTCTGTAGTTACAGCTTTAACACTATTAAGAGCACCTATTGATCTTAATAAGCATGCTTGAGTTGTAGAACCTAATAAAACATTATCTATTGGAGTATTAATTACTATTTCATCTTTATATTCTTTTGGAACTTCTTTTCCTTGTGGAACTAAAATCAAAGTTCTCTTTTCTCCATCAGTTATTTTTTTAATGCCACCTTTCAAATACTTAACACTAAAAGCCTTTGTATACTCTAATGGCATTTCTGTTTTTATGTTTAATTCTTTATTTTCTTTATTATATGTAAATCTAGCATCTACAGCTTCATTCAGAAAATCCATTATAACGTATACATCATCATTTTCTTTTTTTATTTTATCCTTTAGATTTATAACTGTAGAATTTATTTTTGCTTCATCATTTTCTAAATTTATAGTTATAATATCTTCTTTATTTTTAACTGTTACTGTATTTTTTTCTAATAAAAACTCTCCTTTCAAATAATTAGTAGTATCTTTTAAAGATACATATACTTTTTCATCTTCTAACTTTGTTTTAACTTTACTTTCACTTTTTTGATTATCCACAACTACATTAGATGTTGTAGATGTTGAATTTAAACTAGAACACCCAGCAAATCCTACACTTATTACTGTACATAATGTAATACTTAATATTGTCTTTGTAATTTTTTTGTTTAATCTTAACATTTTTTTCCCCCTAAAAACTTATTTATATAATTTAAAATAAAAAAACCTCTGAAAAACAGAGGTTTTATATCGAATAAAAATAAACATTAAAATAATATTTATTATCTTTCATACACCCAATTTCCCTCCGAAATCTATGACATAATATATTAGGCAGGTCTCCTGACTCACGGCTTAACCTTAATCATCCTTCCCAGTATTACCCAGTGGATTTGACTTCGTATCCGTATACAGTAGCGGGGGCTGTAGTGGATTTTAACCACTTTCCCTATTATACCTATAAAGGTACCCAACATACACACTATTTAATTTTCTATTTCAAACACTTTCATTATATTCTTAAATTTTACATTTTTCAAGCTATTTTTTATCTTTTTCTTAAATATACCATGTTTTCAGTGAAAAATTTTAATTATTTTACAATTTTTTAATTTAATAGATTATAAATTTAATCTTATTCATTATTTTATTTTTTATTTTATTTTTTATAATAACAAAATCATATTCTGGAACAACACCTTCTAAATTTGGATTTTTAACAGTTTGTATGTTATCTGCATAATCTGGAGAAATATCTTGTACTATAAAATGTACTTCTAAAATCTATATAAATAATTGATGGAACATCTTGTTTTAATTTCTCTAAGTTTTCAAATTCAACAACTACTATCGCAAGACTATTATTAATTGCATATCCACAAGCATAAGAAACTTTATTTATTTCTTTTGTAAAATCTCCTCTATACTCTATTAAAAAATGATATGCATTCTCATCATAATATAAATTACACTTATTTAAGCCTGCCATGATTATCTCCCTACCACCTTTATTACATATACTATTATTTATATTTTCTATTTAACACTTTAATACTTTACATTAAAAATATTCGCATTCCACTTAATTAAACATATAAAAAAGCCTTCCTATAAATTTAAATTAGGAAAGCTTTTTTCATATATTACTTATTTAATTTTAAATATTCATTTAATCCTTCTTTTAATATTCTTGCTGCATCTTCTAATGTTTCTTTTTCTAATACATAAGCAAGCCTTATTTCATCTTTTCCAAGCCCTTCTGTTCCATAGAAACCTTCTGCTGGACAAGGCATTACTGTTTTTCCTTCCATTTCAAAGTCCTTTAATAACCATTTTACAAAGTCATCGGCGCTTTCAACTGGTAGTTTAGCCATTATATAGAATGCTCCTGTTGGTTTTTTACATACTACTCCAGGAACTTTTATAAGTTCGTTATATAAAACATCTCTTCTTTCTCTATATTCTTCATTAACTTCTTTTAAGTAAGAAGATGGAGTTTTATAAAGCTCAACCGCCCCTATTTGCTCTAATGTTGGAACTGATAACCTTGCTTGACATAATTTTAAAAGTTCTGTCATAACAGCTTTATTCTTAGATGCTATAGAACCTATTCTTGCCCCACATGCACTATATCTTTTAGAAACACTATCAACTATTATAACTCTATCTTCTGCTGCTTTTATATTTCCAAAGCTAGTGTACTCTCCTTCATATACAAACTCTCTATAAACCTCATCTGCTATTACCCATAAATCTTTTTCTTTTGCTATTTCAGCTATCATTTGAATTTCTTCTTTAGTGTAAACAACTCCTGTTGGATTTCCAGGGTTTGATAAAAGTATAGCAGAAGTATTTTCATCTATTTTAGCTAATATTTCTTCTTTTTTAGGTAGGTGAAAA
This sequence comes from Clostridium sp. ATCC 25772, assembly GCF_001573875.1. Lineage (NCBI taxonomy): Bacteria > Bacillati > Bacillota > Clostridia > Eubacteriales > Clostridiaceae > Clostridium > Clostridium sp. ATCC 25772. Next base: position 21,910 of record NZ_LFRG01000026.1, on the reverse strand, counting down.
CCATTTTCTGCATAAGTTGTAACTGGTCTTATAGTAACACCAACTGCATTTGCAAAACTGCTATAATTTGAATAAAATGGCTCTGGAACTATTATATTGTCACCTTCATCACATATTGTTAACATAGCAAATAACAATGCTTCACTACCACCGTTTACTATTAATATTTCATCTTTATTAAATTTGATATTATATCCTTCGTAATATTTTTGTATAACTTCTATTAATTCTGGTAATCCCTCTGATAATGCATATTCTAAAACTTCTTCTTTATGATTTCTTATAGCATCTACAAATCCTTGTGGAGTTTTAATATCAGGTTGTCCTATATTTAAATGATATACTTTTTTACCACTTTTCTTAGCTTCTGCTGAATAAGTTAAAAGTTCCATTATTGTTGATGCTTCAACATTTCCTATTCTTTTTGATATTTTCATTTGTTATTCCTCCTATATTCATATACAATTTAAAATTAATATATTTTTTTATATTTTTATATAGTTTTATATTTTATACCTTGTTTAAAATTTGAGACAATTTAAAATTCGATATGTTTAATATTTCAAACAAAATTTTAATGTATGTAAAGGTATAACTTTATTTAATTCTATCATATTTGTTTTAATATGTCATTTGAAATAGAAATGCTACGAATTGAGTTTATTTTTAAAATCTTTGGATATTTCTTTTTAATTAATTATATTAATTAAAGTAAAAATAACCAGTTAAAAGATAAGGGCTTAATTTATCTTTTACTGGCTATTTTTATATTATATGTATTATATCAAAAACTTTAACAGAAATATTATTCCTATTATAACTGTTGTTATACTTATGTCTTTATGTTTTCCTGAACACAATTTTAATAATATGTATGATATTACACCAAAAACTATACCATCTGATATTGAGTATGAAAATGGCATCATTATAATTGTTAAAAATGCCGGTATAGCTTCAGTATAGTCATCTAAATCTATTTCTTTTATAGGTTCTATCATAAATAATCCTACTAATACTAGTGCAGAAGCTGTTACAGCTGGTGTTATTACAGCGAATATTGGGGAGAAAAACAATGCTAGGAAAAACATTACTGCTGTAGAAACTGCTGTTAATCCTGTTCTTCCACCTTCAGCAACCCCTGATGCACTTTCAACAAAGGTACTAACTGTACTAGTCCCTAAACAAGCACCTAATGTTGTTCCTACTGCATCTGCAAAAAGTGCCTTTTTAATATTGGGAACTTTTCCATTTTCATCTAACATTTTAGCTTTTGTTGCTACTCCAACTAAAGTTCCTATTGTATCAAACATATCCATAAATAATAATGTAAATAATACAATAACCATATCTAAAGAAATTATGTTATGCCATTCAAAAGCAAACATTGAAGATGAAATTGATGGTGGCATACTTACAATATTAGATGGCATATGAGTAATTCCCATCGGTATACCAATTACTGCTGTAAGAAGCATTCCTATAAATAATGCCCCTTTTATATTTCTAGTTAATAATATTGATGTTAGTATTACACCTATTATTGCTAAAAGTCCTTGACCTGAAATAATATTTCCAAGTGCAACTATTGTTCCACCACCGTCTGGATGAACTACTATTCCAGCGCCTTCAAGTCCTATTAATGCTATTAATAGACCTATACCTACTGATATTCCTTTTTTAATATTTTCTGGTATTGAATCCACAATTGCTTCACGAACATTAAATAACGTCAAAAATATAAATATTAATCCTTCTAAAAATACTGCCGTTAATGCAAATTGATAAGAATATCCCATGCCTTTAACTATTGTAAAAGCAAAGAATGCATTTAATCCCATTCCTGGAGCTTGTGCAAAAGGCAATTTTGCATAAAGTCCCATTATAAGTGTTGCTATTACTGCTGACAATGCAGTTGCTGTAAATACTGCTCCAGAATCCATACCTGCTACTGACAGAATAGATGGGTTAACTATTAAAATATACGCCATCGTCATAAATGTAGTCATTCCCGCTACTATCTCTGTTTTAACATTAGTATTGTTCTCTTTAAGCTTAAAATACTTTTCCATATCTATCACTCACTTTATCTTTTTTTTGAACACGCTTATTATAATAGCATAATTCTTTTTAAGTGAAAAGAGTTTTTACGAATATTTTTTTATTTTTTTATGAAATAATCTGCTTTTATACGTTCCTTATTTTTATTTTTTCTATAAATTTATGCATTTTTTATTTTCAAAATGAAAACTACAGTGATTTTAAAATAAATCTCAACTGTAGTTTCCCATATTTATAAATTATTATGAAAATAATTGTTCTATTTCCCTTTGTGATAAGCTGGAGATAAAACTACCCTCAGAATTTTTATCTTTTAGAACATTATCTATAATATTTCGTTTTAAACTGTGAAGTTTTATTATTCGTTCTTCAATTGTTCCCTTAGTTATCAATTTATATACCTTAACTGTTTTATCTTGTCCTATTCTATGTGCTCTATCTGTTGCCTGACTCTCTACAGCTGGATTCCACCATGGATCAAAGTGTATTACCACATCTGCAGAAGTTAGATTTAATCCATATCCACCAGCCTTTAACGATATTAAAAAGACACTTTGTTCTCCTTCATTAAACTTTTCTACAAGAGAAAGTCTATCTTTAACTTTTGTTTTTCCTGTTAAAATTAATGTATCTATTTCCTCACTGTCAAGTTCATTTTTAATATTTTCTAAAATGGTTACAAATTGGGAGAATATTAAAATTTTACTTCCATTACTTATTGCCTCTCTTACAATACTTTTTAACATTTCCATTTTCCCATTTGGCCCATTATATTCATCTAAAACTACTCTTGGGTCACAACATACTTGTCTTAGCCTTGTAAGCAATGAAAATATGTGTATTTGACTTTTATTTATTCCCTTATCTTCAATTTCATTTTGAACTAAATTTCTAGCATTTTTCAAACATACATCATAAGCTCTTTTTTGTTTAATAGGCATATCTATTATAATTTGTTGTTCAATCTTTTCAGGAAGTTCTAAAAGTACATCTTTTTTCATTCTTCTTAATATAAAAGGTCTTATAATTTGATTTAGGGTATCTAATGCAGCCTCATCTCCAAATTTTTCTATTGGATATTGAAAAGCTCTATAAAATTTTGATTTCGATAACAAGTACCCTGGCATTATATAGTCAAAAATAGACCAAAGTTCTAAAAGGGAATTCTCTATAGGCGTACCTGTTAAAGCAAATCTAGCCTTTGCATCTATTAACTTTACAGCTTTTGAATTTAATGTATTTGAGTTTTTAATTTGTTGTCCTTCATCAATAAAAGAATATTGAAACTCTATGTTATTATAATAATCAATATCTTTTGCTAAGGTACTATATGATGTTATTACCACATCATATTCATTTATTGTTTCAAACAGTGGTCTTCTTTCCTTAGCTACTCCATAAATAACACAAGTTTTTAAATTAGGCGCAAATTTTAATATTTCATTTTCCCAGTTATAAATTAACGATGTAGGCGCTACAACTATAGATGGATATTTTTTATCACTATCTTTGGAATTTTCTACATAGTCAAGTATTAAACATATTGCTTGAAGAGTTTTTCCAAGTCCCATTTCATCAGCAAGTATTCCCCCTAAATTTCTTAACGCCAAAGTTTTAAGCCATTTAAATCCTATAATTTGATAATTGCGAATAACTCCTTGCAGATTTTTAGGCAGTTTAAACTCATCTTCTACACTTTCTATTTTATATATAAATTCTTTTAACTTTTCTTTCTTTTCTATATAAAGTTTGTTATTAGCCTCATTTTCTGCTATATCATTAGCTGTTTTTCTCCATTTTTGGGTATGAAAATTTCCACTTCCGCCTTTTACAAAGACAGAAGCAATTCTTGATACAACAAATCTTCCATTTTTAGACTTACTACTTGAAAAATTTCTTGACCCTATTCCCTCATAAATTTTAAACAATTTTTTATTATTTAAATATATATAGGAACCATTCTTCATCGTTACTATTTTCTCTTCATTTTCTATGGCATTAAAAATATTATTAACATCCTCAAAAGTTATCTCTTCAATACCTAAGCTAAACTCTATATATTCATTATAAACCTCCATAGTAGGTTCATAATCATTTTCTTTATATACTTTTTTACATTTAAAATCCTCGCTTTTATGAATTGTGCCCAATTCTTTCAATTTCTCTTTTCCATGCAATATGAAATCTATTATATCTTTTGTATTATCTAAAACAAATCCTATTTTTCTCATATCAAAGTTATATTTTTTTAATACATCGTTTACTTTTTTCTCTTTATCTAAATCTCTTGAAGATACTTTTTGGGACTGCATAAATTTATCTTCACTGCAAATATCAATTACAATATCTCCATAAGTAAACATAGGATTCACCGTGATTTCATTTGTATTACTTTCTATATAGAAGTCCACTTTTAAAGGCTGAATTTTTTTATTTAAATTAGGCCTTTCTATATAAAAATAATTACTAACCTCTTTTAATTTAAAAGAAATCAACCCTATTGTTTTTTCTAAATCCTTATTCTTAAAGGTCAGTGTAGAAGATCCTAATGTATTAAAATTCTTATAAAAAGTGCTATATCTAAAAGATTGCATTGTTTCTGGTTTATAAATATTATTACCCAATAAAAAATATTCAAAATTATTTGTACTATAATCAGGAATCTCACTAATTTGAGTTAACTTCACTTTATCTTCATCTTCATCAACAAATAATTTAAATTTTAAATCTAAATTTCGATTTAATATTTTTCTATTTAGGTATTTTTTACCATTTGTAATTAAGTCAAATTTGCAATTTTCAAGGAATTTTAAAACCTCAACTTCTTCATCACTATTTAAAACAATAATGTCACTTTCTAAATAATTCCCTTTCAATAAAATTTTTAGAAAATTATTATGCTGTTCATAAAAATTTTTATAAGATATTTTAAAACTATTATTAACTTTAATTATTTTATCATCTTTTATATTTCCAAAAATTTCTTTAAACTTATAATTTTCACCTACTTCATTTTTTCTTACAACATTAAACCTTAATAAGGTATTTTTAACTTCCTTATTAAGGTTTAATTCTAATTTCATATCTAAATTAATAAAATCATCAATCATTTTCATCACCAATCATTAAACGTAATTTATATAACTCTTTAAATTTACTTACAATTTCTCATAAATCACCTTTTTATTTATCCTAAGTTATTATAAGGTTTCAAGTTTACTTTTAAAATTACTCATACCGAAACTTAAATACTGTTAAGAGTTAGTTATTCTCATAAATATTTCAAATAACAATATTTTAGACTTATAAATAATTCTAATTTCCAGTTTGTTTTTCTATAGGGTTCCAAGTTGACTTTTAAAATTATCCATTCCAAAACTTGGATACCCAAAATAGTGAGACATGCTCTGAATCACTTGGAACTCAACACTATATTTTGTATAAAAATATTTTAAAGTTATTAAATAAATTTAAATTTGAGCTTGTTTCCCTATATAGGGTTCCAAGTTGACTTTTAAAATTACTTATTCCAAAACTTGGATACCCAAAATAGTGAGACATGCTCGGAAACACTTAGAATTCAACAATACATTTTGTATAAAAATATTTTAAAGCTATTGAATAAATTTAAATGCGAGCTTGTTTCCCTATAGAATTATATAAAACTTTATAAAATTATAATATATAATAAAACCTAAAACTGTTCAAATAGAAATTTTAGGTTTTCTTTTAATATAATATAATACTATATTATTATAGATTTATTTTTATGACTATTTTAAGTTTATTTTAATAACTTAAAATTGTATTTATAATAAAATATCTATATATAATCTTATAAGCTTAATTAAACTTCTTTATAAAAACATGTTAAACTTTAAATTTTACCTAATAAAATAGTATTTATTTTTATATATGAGGTTTTTAAATACTATTTTACCGTAATTTTTTACTTTTTTCAATAGTTCATTATTTTTTATTTTAGATTATATATATAATTCTGCCCAATACCTTTTTTTAAATTCAATATATACTAAAAAAGCTTATACTAAAAAGGCTATACTTAATATAAAACTTCAACGCTATATCTATTCAAAATTCTAAACAACTAAAAAGTGATACAAGCTTGTAATATCCTAAATTCAAAACTACATTTTACATAAAAATATTCTTAGTTATTGAATGAATTTAATTTCAAGCTTATATCACTATAGAATAGCTCTTTTAATTTTTAACTGTTATTTCTAAAACTTCATCTTTACCATCAACAAGAACTACAGAACCATCATAAATTTCTCCCGCAATTATCATTTTAGCTATTTTAGTCTCTAACACATTTCCAATGTATCTTTTTAATGGTCTTGCACCATAAACTGGGTCATAACCTTCCTTTACTAATATATCCTTTGCATCATCAGTTACTTTTAAGGTTATATTTCTATCACTTAATCTCCTTCTTACATCTTTTAAAAATATATCTATTATCTTTTTAATACCTTCTCCACTTAAAGGTTTAAACATTATAATATCATCTAATCTATTTAAGAATTCTGGCTTAAATCTTAACTTCATCTCATTCATTACAGCATTTCTTGCATCTTCACTTATTCCACTTTCATCTTGATTTTCTAACAAATAACTACTTCCTAAATTAGACGTCATAATGATAATTGTATTTTTAAAATCTACAGTTTTACCCTTATTATCTGTAAGCCTTCCATCATCTAATATTTGTAAAAATATATTAAATACGTCTTCATGGGCTTTTTCAATTTCATCAAATAATATTACTGAATATGGACTTCTTCTAACTGCTTCTGTTAATTGTCCTCCTTCTTCATAACCCACATATCCTGGAGGTGGTCCTATGAGTCTTGAAACTGAGTATTTCTCCATATATTCTGACATATCTATTCTTACAATATTTTCTTCACTATCAAACAAGTTTCTTGCAAGAGTTTTAGCAAGTTCTGTTTTACCAACACCAGTAGGCCCCAAGAATATAAATGAACCAATAGGTCTATTAGGATCTTTAAGCCCTGCTCTAGCTCTAAGTACTGCATTAGATACTGCATTTGTTGCCTCTTCTTGGCCTACTACTCTTTTTTGCAGCTCTTTTTCTAATCTTAAAAGTTTTTGTCTTTCACCTTCAACTAATCTTGTAACTGGAATACCAGTCCATTTTGAAACAATTTCAGATATTTCACTTTCCGTTACTTCTTCTTTTAAAAGAGCACCTTCATAATTTTTTTTCATTTCTTCTTCTTTGTCTTTTACTTGTCTTTCAAGTTCTGGAATTGTTCCATATTTAAGCTCTGCAACAGTATTTAAATCATATTCTCTTTCAGCCTTTTCTAAATCTCCACGAACTTTGTCAAGTTGAGATTTTAAATTTCTTATTTCTAAAATATGGCCTTTTTCCTTTTCATATTTGGCTGTCATTTCATCATTTTTTTCTTTTAATTCGGCAAGTTCTTTTTCTAGATTTTTAAGCCTTTTTTGTGAAGCCTCATCATTTTCTTTAGTTAATGCTTCTCTTTCTGTCTCAAGCATTAATTTTTTTCTTCTTATAATATCAAGTTCTGTTGGAAGAGAGTCTATTTCACTTCTTATCATAGCGCCAGCTTCATCTATTAAATCAATTGCTTTATCTGGAAGATATCTATCTTGAATATACCTATCTGAAAATTTCGCTGCAGCTACTATAGCTGAATCATGTATTCTTATTCCATGATGTATTTCGAACCTTTCTTTTAGCCCTCTTAAAATAGAAACTGTATCTTCTACTGTTGGCTCTTCTATTATAACTGTTTGGAATCTTCTTTCTAATGCTTTATCTTTTTCTATATATTGTCTATATTCATCAAAAGTTGTAGCCCCAATACAGTGAAGTTCCCCTCTTGCAAGTAATGGTTTAATTAAGTTACCTGCATCCATTGCTCCATCTGTTTTTCCAGCACCTACAATTGTATGAATTTCATCTATAAATAATATTATTTTTCCCTCTGAACTTTGAACTTCTTTTAATACTGCTTTTAATCTTTCTTCAAATTCGCCTCTATATTTAGCCCCTGCAATTAATGCACCCATGTCTAATGAGAAAATAATTCTATCTTTTAATCCTTCTGGAACATCTCCTCTTACTATTCTTTCTGCCAAACCTTCAACAATAGCAGTTTTACCAACACCAGGTTCTCCTATCAATACAGGATTATTTTTTGTTCTTCTTGAAAGTATTCTTATTGTTCTTCTAATTTCTTCATCACGTCCAATTACGGGATCTAGTTTGTGTTTTTTAGCAAGTTCAATAAGATTTGTTCCGTACTTTTTAAGTGCATCATATGTTCCTTCTGGATCTTGAGTATCAACTCTTTGATTACCTCTTACATCTGATAAAACTTTTAAAAATTCATTTTTATTTATATTAAATCTGTCTAATATTTTTCCAACTGCACCTTTTTTGTCAACTTCCATAATAGCAATCATTACATGTTCCACACTAATATATGAATCTTTAAATTCCGTTGCAATTTCATCTGCCTTAACTAAAACTTCATTTATTCTTCTTGTAGCTACTACACCTGAATTTTGAGCTCCTTCACCTAACACTTTAGGCATTCTATCCAATTCAGTATGCAAATCATTTCTAAGTACATTTATATTAACTGACATCTTTTCAAAAATATTAGGAATTAATCCATCTTCTTGATTTACAAGAGCTGCAAATAAATGTATTACATCCACTTGTTGATGATTATACTTTACGGCCTCACTATATGCATCATTTAAACTTTGTTGTACTCTTACAGTCATTTTATCTACATTCATATATTTTTATGTTGCAATAGATTTTATTAAAATTTATTGCAACATTTCACCTCCTCTTAATTTTCTAATTATTCTATTTAACAAAACACTTTAAAGTGAGTTTATATTTTAAGCGCATTCCATATTAGTTTTTCATTATATGTAAAAGTTATACATATAATAAACTTTTAGATAACTAAAATCTTGTTTATATTTAATATATTCATATTATCACCTTACCTTGTGTTCATATTTATTATAGTTCTAAAATTATTTTAACTTACTTTGTTATTATTATTATAAATTAACTTTTAAAATTATAATAAATAATTTAATTTCAATATATTTATAATAATATAAAAGTCAAAGAAAGTCAAAGTCTATTTTTCCTTTATTTTTACGTAAAATAAAGCACAATAAGACATCTATTTAAAATATCTTATTGTACTTTTCATATTTAACTTATAAATTTATAAATTGATTTTTTTATCTTACTAAATAATTTTGTAACGGGCTAATTCCACCAGTTAAATTATATATATATCTAAATCCATTTCTACTTAAAAATGAACTTGCTGTAAAACTTCTTGAACCAGAACTACAGTAAATAACAATGTTTTCATTTTTATATGGTTCTAATAAATCAATTTTTTCATTTAGCTCATCTATTGGTATAGATATTGCATTAGGTATATGACCATACTCAAATTCAGAATAAGATCTTACATCCAAAAATATAGCATCTCTATTGTTCAAAAAATTTATTGCTTCATATTTACTTATATTTTTCATAAACTCACCCCTTAGCAAGCTTTTAAATTATCTCTATAATATAATATACTAAGTTATCTATAATTGCTCTATTCAAATAAAAAAAAACTACTTTAAAATAAGATTAATATCTATTTTAAAGTAGTTTTTCACTATTTATTTTTATTACTAATCGCCTTTTCATATAAATAACTTACAGCATTTAATGAAGCAATTTGACCTTCTCCAGCTGATTTTATATAACCGTAAGGTTTTCCAATACAATCGCCAGCTGCAAAAGCTCCTTTTATATTTGTTTCCAGGTTTCTATTTACTTCTATATGACCGTCTGCAGATTTAAGTCCTGGCATTAACACATCTGGTGCTACACTATCTCTTAATATAAATAATCCTGATACTGTTAATTCTTTATCTTCAAATATTATCTTTTCAAAAGAATTTTCACCTTCAATAGATTTAATTTTACTGTGAATAACTTCTACATTATCACCTAAACTAAATTGGCCTTTAAACATTGGAACAAAGTATACTTTAGATGCCACTCCTTTTAAATAATCAACTTCTTCTAAAGAAGCTTGATTGTAACCAACAACAGCTACTTCTTTTCCTTTATATAATGGACCATCACAGGTTGCACAATAGCTTACACCTTTTCCTACAAGCTTTTCTTCTCCTTGTAGTAATTTTCCATAGTTTACTCCTGTTGCTAATATAACTGCATCTACTTTGTAAGATTTATCATTACAAACTACCGCAAAGAAGCTTCCCATTGAATACACGTTTGTTACTTTTTCATATGTTATTTTTATACCTATATCATCTATATGCTTCTTAAAATTGTTAGTAAGTTCTTTTCCACTTATACCTGGAAATCCAAGATAATTATCTATTTTTGGAGCTAGTTCTAACTTATTACTAAGATTCTCTTGACCAAAAATTACAAAGCTTTTATTTCTTATTTTTAAATTTAATGCAGCACTAATTCCTGCAGGACCACTTCCTATAATAGCTACATCATACTGTTTCATCTGTTCCATCTTAAATCATGCCTTTCTTTATTACATATGTTTGTTTAAAAATTCAACTAACATTTCTTTAGGTGCAAATCCACTAAATTTATCTACTAAGTCACCATCTTTAAATAATAACATAGTTGGAACCGCTGATATTTTATATGCAGATGCTTTTTCAACATTTGTATCTATATCTACTTTTCCTATAGTTAAATTATTATTCATCTCTCCTGCTAGTTCTTCTAAAACAGGTCCAAGCATTTTACATGGTCCACACCATGGTGCCCAGAAATCTACTAAAACTAAACCTTTTGAATTTAGAACCTCTTCATTAAAACTACTATCTGTTATATGTTTTATCATTTTTACCACTCCTTATAAATAGAATTTAATATTAGGTTATGCAAATGCACAATTGCTATACCTGTGCTTTTTAAAAATTTTAATAGCATTTGTATCCTTACATTAATATATTAAATTACAATAATTTTTATTAACAAATATCCCTTATCTTTTAATCTTATTTTATCATAAAGCATTTATATATTCAAATATTAAAATATATTTTTTAATATTTTATACAAAAGAAATTAATTATACTTTTAACTACTTAATTTATATAGAACTATAGGATTCCAAGTTGACTCTTAAATTTATTCATTCCAAAACTTGGATATCCAAAATAATGAGACATGTTCTGAATCAGTTAGAATTCAACACTGCATCTTGCATAAAAACATTTAAAGTTATTGAATAAATTCAAATGCGAGCTTGTTTCCCTATACAATAACCTAACTTAGAATCCTATATATTTTAAAATATGTACTTTCTATGAGTTTTTAATTATATCCTTTTTTTGCCACATACCTTTTCTATAATACCAAAAAGTTACAAACCATCCTACAATCCAGCCTACTGGTATTCCTACCCATATTCCATTTACACCTAAATATTTAGAAAATATATAGGATGCTGGAATTCTTACAGCCCATAATGAAATTATAGAACTTATTAATGAAAACATCGAATCCCCTGCTCCTCTTATAGCGCTGGTAAGCATAAAAGATGTAGATATTGCTATAAAGAATGGTCCAACAGTCATTAAATATCTTGAACCAATATCTACAACTTCCTTATCTGTATTAAAAAGCCCTATAAGTTCTTTGTTAAACATTAAAAATATTACTAAAACAACTATTGATAATGAAGCTGCCATAAATAAAGATGATTTTACTCCCTTTTTTATTCTATCTAACTTTCCTGCTCCCATATTTTGAGCAACAAAAGTAGAAACTGCTGCACCTAAATTCATTACTGGTATAGATATAAAAGTTTCAACCTTAGTCCCTGCCCCAAAAGCTGCCATAGCAGATGTTCCATAACCATTTACTAATGATTGAAGCGCTATATTGCCAAAAGAAAATAACATTTGTTGAATAGCACTAGGAATTCCAAGTCTTAATCCTTTTTTAAATATATCCTTATCATATTTTAATCCTTTAAATCTTATTTTTAAAACTTCATGCTTTTTATTAAGATAAATTATACTAAATATAAAAGAAATTCCTTGAGCTATTATAGTTGCCAATGCAACACCATTTACACCCATATTAAAATTTAATATAAAAACTATATCTAAAACTATATTTAAAATTGTAGATATTATAAGAAATATTAAAGGGTTAGTAGAATCACCAAGTCCTCTTAATATAGCACTTACAGAATTATATCCTGCTGAAAAAATAGTCCCTGAAAAAATAATTATAAGATATTCTTTTGACTGATTCATTATAACATCTGGAGTATTCATAATTTTTAATATAGGTTCACTAAAAATTATACCTATTATAGTAATAATAATTGATGTTATAAATATAAAAATATATGTTGTATCAATTGTACGTTTTATTTTTTTCATATTTTTAGAACCATAATATTGAGATACTAAAATTGAAAACCCAAGAGTAACTCCCATAAGTAACGATGTTAATAAAAACATAATTGGATTTGCCCCTGAAACAGCAGCCATTGCATCCTTACCAATAAAACGCCCAACAATTATACTATCTGCTGTATTGTATAATTGTTGAAACAAACTTCCTATAAGCATTGGTAATGCAAAAGTAAAAATCTGTTTTCCTTCATGTCCTTCTGTTAAATCCTTCATATTTCCCCCTTAAATTATAGTTACTACACAGTTATATTTCTATAACTATATTGACTATTGTATCAAAATTTTATTTTATATTCTATATTTTAAAAATAAATTTTTTCTTATATAAAACGCAGAATATTCTTTTAGTTTATTCACATACTAATTATGAATTTAATGATGAAAGGATGACAATTATGAAGACTAAAAATAGAAAAGAATATTCTGAAGAAAACTATTTGAAAAATGGAAACAAAACTCAAAATCAATTTGCCAAAAATAGTTTTAATACTACAATAGAAGAACCAGGAACTAACGAAAGTGGTATTATAGCTAAGAAAAAAGGTTTTTAAACCAATAAAAATAATCGCCTACATTTTGTTGGCGATTATTTTTTATAATGTATAATTTTACTCTTCTAATATATTTATTCCTACCATCTTCATTAAATATTTTGCATTTGTAGAGGTGGATCTTCCATTTTTTAATTTATAATCAAAAAGAATTTTATTTTCATTATAATTCTCTGCAAAATGAAAATTTTTTATCCTATTGTTAGTTTCAAGAGCACAAAGTTCTAAATCATGGGTAGTTATTAATCCAATTGCTCCTAACTTATTTAAATTTGCTAATACATTTTTAGCTCCTGTAATTCTATCTACAGAGTTAGTTCCTCTAAAAATTTCATCTATTAGAAATATCATTTTGCTATTTTTATTAGAATAATCAATTATTTGTTTTATCCTTATAAGTTCTGCATAAAATGTAGATACACCATTTTTCAAATCATCACTAATTCTCATAGATGTATATATTTGAACTTTAGATGCAACCATCTCTTTCGCACACACTGGGGCTCCGTTATAAGCAAGAACAAGATTAATTCCTATTGTTCTTAAAAAAGTTGTCTTTCCTGACATATTAGATCCCGTTATTACAAATATCTCATCATCCATACTAAAGTCATTACAAACCCTAATAGAAGAATTTATAAGTGGGTGTCCCAAGTTCACAGCTTTTACTTTTAAAGATTTATCATTTATTTCACACATTGTAACATTGTCATTTATATGCATAAGCACAGAAAAACTTATTAAACTTTCTAATTCGCCTATTAAACTTAGCCACATTTCTATATTGCTTCCATATTTTTTATTCCAACTTTCAAGCGCAAATATACATTGATAATCCCAAAGAAATATTCCATTTAGGGGCAACATGAAAAAAGTATTAAATCTAAGATTTATCTTGTTCATAATTTTATTTAAATCTTTCATTCCCTTTAAAGATTCATTTCCAGTTTCAAAAAGTTTTTCTTTTAAATCTTTAAGCAATTCACTTTTAAATTCTTCATTTTCTATAAGTTTTAACAAATTATAGTATCCATCAAACCCACTTTTAAATTTAGATACTTCATAAAAACTTTGATTTATTTTGTTTAATCCCATTGCCCAAATTAAAAGTTGAATTGCTATTATAAGAAACGCTAGTTTAAAACCTAAAGCACCTTTAAATAATATTAGCGCTAAAGATATTGGAACTGTTATAATTGGAAGTATATATAGTATTTTTTTTATAAACCCTTTATTGGTAATTTCCTTTTTTTCACTTCCATATTTAAATAAAAATCTTGGATTTTGTAGTTTTTCTCTATCTCTATATGCAGAGTTTTCTATGCTTTGGCAAAACTCTAACTTAGAAGATAACTCTTTTATTGCATCCTGTCTTTTCTTTATAATTTCCGTATCAAAATCAGGATTTAACAATGATTTAGATAACCTCTCTCTACCTATAAAAGTATTAGTAGTATTTATAAGCTGAAATAAGGATTTATCTCCAACAATATCTAAATCAAAAGAATATGGATGCTTTCTATCTATAAATTCTTCACCACAATCTTTGAAATTTACCCATTTTCCATTAGTTCTATCAATATAATCTTTATTTATTCCTATCATACCTTTAGCATATTGTAATTTATCACTAATATTTCTATGATAAACCACAAGTATTATAAAAGCTACATAACTTATAGCAAAACATATTCTATATATTGGAATTAAACCTAACTTCCATATAGCATAAGTAAAAAAAGCAGCTAATATAAACACTATAAGTCTTAATGCTCCTAAGATATTATAAGTTTTAGTAAAGCTTTTAGCTTCTTTTTCATAGTGTTTTAATCTCTCTTCAAAAACCATTTGACTTCTCCTTCATGTATATTTTAAATTTAATTTCATCTTAATAATATGATTATAATCTAGAGATTTAACTTATACCATTATTACTTGAGAATTTTTAAGATTAAATTTCTATAAGATGTTTATCTTGTTATTTAATACCAAAAATTAAATTATAAGTTAAATGTAGAAAGTTCATCTCTATATAATAAAGTTTAAATAGAAATTTATTTATATATTAACATATTATACCTCATAATTTGTTTTTTATCATAATAAAAATCTAAATTATAAAAACTACTGTTTTCTAGGTTTATACTACTGCTAAAAAATCTTTTCACCTTTCAATTCTACTCCAATTATATTTGTAATAAACTAAATATACAAAAAGACTATTTCAAAATAATTTTATATTTTGAAATAGTCCTTTTAATTAATTTTAACGTCTATTATTTATTTGATAGTTTTGTGTTCCAGGGTTTTCTTGATGATTGGGAAAAGTATTTTTATCTGGAAGGTGTCCAGAATTTTCAAATTTTTCTTTATAATATTTTTCATTTTCATCTTTTATTTCTTTTGAAGTTTTCACAGGATTCACCTTCTTCCTAATTATTTTTAACAGGAATAGTATTTTTTATTTCTAAGCAGTTTTATTATAAGCTTTAAGTACTTTATTAAATTCATCCCCTCTACTTATTGAAGTATATTGTATTTCATTATTTAATCGTGTAACTCTGTATGCATATGCTTCATTAGCATTTTTAGGACCTGCAATTATATACTCCTTATCATCTAATTTCAGCTTATCTATAAGCTCCATTTCAACTTCATTACCATGAGAGTCATTAATTTTAAAAATTTCTGCCATGTTAAATACCTCCTAAATTAAGTTTTACAAAATATTTTTTATTACATATTTAAGATGTGCAAATTCAATAAAATATATAACAAGTTTTAATTGCACTTATAGGAAATATAGGGATACAGTTAATAAAAAAATTTTATTAAACAAAAAACACCAGCTATAATGCTGGCATTTAGTTTTCTTATTGTATTTTTTCTAAAAGGAAGTTATAGAATTCTAGAGCTTTTTCATTGCTTTCAAATACACCTTGAGCTCTTTTTTTATTTCCTCCACCTTTTCCATCAAAAGATTTTATATTTTCTTTAAACATTTTGCCACACTCTATAGCAAAATCTCCATTATAAGTTAAAACCACTTGTTTATCTGTCTCAGATAAAGCTAAAATGATACATTCTTTATTTTTATTTATTTCCTTTATATATAGCTCTATGTCCTGTAATGTTTCATCTTTAAAAGTTATATTTATTAATTTTTTATCGCCTAAATTTCTTAATATCTCTTTAGTTTCTAAAAATACTATTTTTTCTTTTAAGTCCTTAACTTCTTTATTTAAAGATTTTATAGTAGTTTGATTTTCTCTTGTTATTGGAATTACTTGATCTAGTTTACAACCTAGCATTTGATAAACTGTAGAAAGAATTTCGTGTTTTTTATTATAATCTTTGTTAACTCTTTCTCCACATTTAAAATAAACCCTAGTTTTTCCTTTATAATTTTCCCATTTTAATATTTTTATAGTTTCAACTTGACAAGTATTTTCTACATGTGTTCCGCAACATCCACTAAAATCAAAATTTCCAATTTGGACAACTCTAATATTTTTCTCAACATTAACTTTTTTCCTTAATGTAATTTCTTGAGTTTTTAAATCATCTACCACATATGTTTTTACTGGTAAATCCATTGATATAACACTATCTGCTATATCTTCTACCTTAGAAACCATATCTTTAGTTAAATTTTTAATATCAATATCTATACTTACATATTCTTCACCTAAATGAAAACTATCATTATTAGCTCCATAAAGATATTTAAACACTCCTGACAATATATGTTCACCAGTATGTTGCTGCATGTAATCAAATCTTCTATTAAAATCTATAATTCCTCTAACTTTATCCTTATTAATTTTTTCTTCCATAACATGATATATTAAATCATCTTTTTCATACACGTATATAACATTTAATCCATCTATTGTTCCTATGTCACAAGGCTGTCCTCCACCTTCTGGATAAAAAGCTGTTCTCTGTAAAACAACATGATATTTTCCATCAATTTCTTCTATTTTTTCTACTTTAGAATCAAATTCTTTTAGATATAGATTATCATAATATAATTTTATAGTCATAAATAAACCTCTCTGCAATATTAATTGTTTTAAACATTTTAATAATTATCAATAAAAATTTCAACAGTTTTTGAAAAGTTTTCTCCAAAAAAATGTTAATTTTTCATTAATATATTAATTTATATAATAATTCTTTACATTACGAACTATTATATACTATTTTTATAAATTAATCTAATATCTTAATTTTTCCAATCTTAACTTAATTTTACCTTCATATCCTAAATCACTAGGATTGTAATATTGTTTCTCTTTTATTTTATGTGGTAAATACTGTTGTTTTACATAATGATTTTTATAATCGTGTGGATATAAATATTTTTCTTTATCACTATACAGCCTTTCAGCTCCACTGTAACCCTTTTCTCTTAAATGATTAGGAACTTCTCCTATATCTTCTTTTTCAATATCTTTAAGTGCCATATTTATAGCATTGTAAGAAGCATTGCTTTTAGGAGCAGAAGCTACATAAGTTACTGCTTGTGCTAAAAGTATTCTAGCCTCTGGCATACCAATTTCCTTTATTCCATCTAAGCAAGCTTTTGCAATAAGCAGAGCATATGGGTCTGCATTTCCTACATCTTCGCTAGCAGCTATTAAGATTCTTCTTGCTATAAACTCTATATCTTCTCCTGCATAAAGCATTCTTGCCAAATAGTGTATGGCTGCATCTGGATCCGATCCCCGCATACTTTTTATAAAAGCAGAAACAACATCATAATGATTATCACTATTTTTGTCATAATTTATATGTTTCCTTTGTATACATTCTTCTATAGTTTTTAGATCTATATCAATTATTCCATTACTATTTTTATTTGTAGTAAGTACTGCAAGTTCAAGGGCATTTAACGCTCTTCTACCATCTCCATTTGAACACTCTACTAAAAAATTAAGGGCATCATCTTGAAGGTTTATATTTATATTACCAAATCCCTTTTCTTTATTATTAAGTGCTCCTTTTACCATCTTTTCTATGTGTTTTTTATTTAAAGGATCTAATTTAAATATCATAGCTCTTGAAAGTAGTGCCTTATTAACTTCAAAAAAAGGATTTTCCGTTGTAGCACCAACTAAAATTATTCGTCCTTTCTCCACATGTGGAAGAAGTGCATCCTGTTGATTTTTATTAAATCTGTGTATCTCATCTATAAATACTATAGTTTTTTTCCCTTCCATATTTAAGCTGTTTTCAGCCTTATCTATGGTTTCTCTTAGCTCTTTCAAATTGCTTGTAACTGCATTTAATGATTTAAATTTACTTTTTGTAGTTTTGGCTATTATTCTTGCCAAACTAGTCTTTCCTATACCTGGTGGGCCATATAATATTAGTGAAGAAAGTCTATCTGCATTTATAGCTCTATATAAAAGTTTGTCTTTAGCTAATATATGTTCTTGTCCTATATACTCATCTAAAGTTTCTGGCTTTAATCTTTCAGCTAAAGGTGAATTGTCTTTAATTTCTATATTATCTTCATTTTGTGAATTGTTACTATCAAATAAACTGATATTTTCAAAATTCATCTTATTTATTCTAATCCTTTCTATAATGTTATAGGGCTAAACTTATTAATGAGTTCTAAAATCTAAAACTAAAAAATTAAAATTTAGAACCTTATAAATTCATTTAAAAATAAATCTATATGTGATTTATCTGTTACCTCTAAAAAATTAACTTTATTATTGTTTAAATACCGATTGATTATAAGAGTACTATCAATACTGCTTTTGCTATTTTTATAAGAATTTTTCTCAAAAGTATTAAAAATACTTTTTATTGTTCTTTCTAACGTTTTTATATCTAAATTTTCTTTATCATATTTTTCACAGTAGAATATTTTATTATATATACAAAATACTTTAAATGTATTTTTATTTAAATTTTCTACCATAAGTATATTTTTATTCTTTATTTTAACAGAGTTTAATAGTGCTTCTCTGATAAAATTTAAACTTTTAATATCTTCTCTAAAATTAATTGCATTTTCAAAATCCAAAGTCAAAGAGGCATTTTTCATTTCATTTTGAAATATATCTAAAAGTTTTGTATTTAATAAACTTAAGTATTCTATTGCTATATTCAAGTTATTATAATATGTTTCTTTTATGTTAGGATTTATACAAACACCTAAACAGTTTTTTAAATTATAATTTAGACAGCTGGATTTCAATATTCTATTACAAGTTCTTAACTTTAATATTTTACTTATACTAAAACATACTTTTTCTACCACACTTAAACTTGTAAAAGGGCCAAAATAAAGATTATATTCACTTATAGGCTCATAACTAACCAAAATCCTTGGATAATCTTCTTCTAAGGTAATTTCAATATATGGATACCTCTCAGTATTCTTTAATAGTCTATTATAAGTTGGTTTATACCTATCTATAAGCTCTTTTTCTAAAAGTAATGCTTCAATTTCAGTATCTAAATATATATATTCAAAATCTGCTATATTTTTAATAAGCTTTTCCACTTTACTTGTACGATTTTTAATATTACTAAAATAACTTGATACTCTGTTTTTTAAATTTTTAGATTTCCCTACATATATAATTATATCAAATTTATCCTTCATAAGATAAACTCCGGGGTACTCTTTTAAACTCTTAGCCTTCGTTTTAAGCATTTTTGAAATCCTTTCATCTTATCTTTAGTACTATTATACACAAGTAAACTATAAAATAAAAATATATAATTAATAAAATGAACGTTCCTATCACTCAAAAATAGAGGTACTTTTTCAGCACCTCTACTTCTTGTTGTTTACAATTTAAATAATTTTTCTATTCTTCTGAAACTAATAATGCTACTACAGATGATCCCGTTACATTTGTCATTGTTCTTATCATATCTATTATAGCATCCACACCTATAACCATAGCTAGTCCCTCTATCGGTAACCCTAAAGAGGCAAGAACTACTGTTGTTGACATAGTTGCTGCTCCTGGAACTCCTGCTATACCTATAGAACTTATAACTGTTGTTACTACCAATAATCCATAATGGGTCATTGTTAAATCTATTCCAAATACATTTGCTACAAATATAGCAACAATTGCTGGATATATTCCACCACAACCATTCATACCTATAGTAGATCCAAGAGGTGCTACAAAACTTGCAACTTCTTCTGGAATGTTCGCTCTTTCAACTAGACTTTTAATAGTAACAGGTAATGCTCCATAACTACTTTGAGTAGTAAAAGCTACTATTTGTGCTGGAGATATTGCTTTAAAAAAGTGTATAGGATTTTTCTTTTTTATAGCTAATATTAATCCGCTATAAACTACCCCTATTTGTATTATGCAGGCTACATATACCGCTACAATCATTGTCCCTAATGGCAGTAATGTTGAAATACCATTTTCCGCTGATAATTTTGCCATTAATGCAAATACTCCATATGGTGTGAAATTCAATATAATTCTAGTTACTCTTACTAAGATTACATTTAAGGATGTAATAAAATCTTTAAATGGTTTTATTTTTTCTGGATATATATTTCCCTCAATAACCATTGCTATTGCTATAAAAAGTGAAAATATAATAACAGGTATTATTTTCCCTTCTGCCATTGATTGTATAGGATTGGTTGGTAGCATGTCCATTAAAACAGTGTTAAAATTAGGTATTTCTCTTGCTTTAAATCCTTCTGCTACTATATAGTTCATACCACTTCCTACATTAAAAACTTTACCTATAATAATACCTACCATGGTAGCAATAGCTGTTGTTAACAATAAGAAAAATATTGTTTTTATTCCTAAGGATTTTAACTTTTCTCCATCTTTCAAATTAGTTATACTTCCAATTAAAGAAACTATAACTAGAGGTATTACAAGCATCTTAATAAAAGATATGTATATAGTCCCTACATACTGAACATAAGATATTTTCTCTTTAAATATAATCCCTGCAACTACACCTAAGCCTAAACCTACTAAAATTCTTAAAGAAAAATTTATTTCCTTAAATTTTAACCAATATAAAAAAATCATAACTACTACTAGGATAAATGCTGATATAAACAAATCCATATTTCTTCCTCCATTTTCTATTTTTAATTAACTGTAAAACTTATAATGAAACAAGATTGCAAATTAGAGTTTTGTGTAGATACATAAATTCTAGTAAACTTATTCTAGAACTTCTTTATCTATAAATCTGTTTTTTATCAATGTTTTCCTTGGCCAAGTAATAATTGATATTAGTGTTATTAATACAAATAATGAAATGTTATGCATTTTTAATATGTTTAACTTTTAAAAATCTTGAAAATAAAAAAAACTCCTGCCTCTGATATTCTCAGAGGCAGAAGATATAATTCCGCGATTCCACTCTAATTAAGCACATAGTATGCTCATCTCATTTTAGGTACATATATAATACCCTATCTCTATAACGGGAGAACCCGTAAAAACCTACTGTAAATTTCGGCATTTCCACTCCTAGGGGCACTTGGGCCAATTTTTTTATAAACTCTCTCAGCAAATGAGTTTTTCTCTGTAGTAAATACATTAACTTACTTTCCCTATTCAACGTGTTATATTTAATCTTGTTGAAGTTTATTATACTTACAAAAAATATATGTGTCAATATATTTTTTATATTTTTATTACCTAATTCTGATTGATTTTTGATAATGTCTTATTATAACGTATGTGATTATGTCCTCAAATTTTAAAATATAGTATAATAAA
>NZ_LFRG01000025.1:0-52609 GCF_001573875.1 Clostridium sp. ATCC 25772 | reverse complement strand
TATCAAATGAGAGTAGCAAATGAATTTATTCATTGCAAAATCAGACAGGGTGAATAAGGAATTAAACAAGATTTATATATTTTTATAGATTTTTGGCAACGGTGTTAATATTGTTTGATTTTCAATTTCAATTAAAAAATCTTCCTGATAATCCAGGAGTTTATATAATGAGAAATTTTCTGGGAGAAGTTATATATGTAGGGAAAGCTAAAAATTTAAAAAATAGAGTTAGGCAATATTTTCAAAACTCTAAAAATCATAGTGAAAAAGTTAAAGCTATGGTAAAACACATTTCAGAATTTGAGTATATAGTTACAGACTCTGAAATAGAGGCATTAATATTAGAATGTAATTTAATAAAAAAGTATAGTCCTAAATACAATATTTTACTTAAAGATGATAAAAGTTTTCCACTTATAAAAATAACAATAAATGAAGAGTTTCCAAGAGTAATAGTTACAAGATCAATATTAAATGATGGAGCTAAGTATTTTGGTCCATATACTGATGCATCAGCAGTTTACGAAACCTATGATTTAATAAAAAAGACTTTTCCATTAAGGACTTGTAGAAAAAATATAACTACAGAAGGAAAAAATACACGACCTTGTTTAAATTATCATATAAATTTATGTAAAGGTCCCTGTGACAAACTTATATCTAAAGAAGAATATATGGTTATAGTTAATAATGTTATAGATGTATTGAATGGAAAAAATAAAGCTGTAATAAATTTAATAAAAAAGGAAATGGAATGTGCAGCTATGAATTTAGAGTTTGAAAAAGCTGCTAGTTTAAGAGATAAACTAATTGCTATAGAAAAGATAAATGAAAAGCAAAAAATTATAAGTTCACATTTTGAAAATGAAGACTTTATTGCTATATCTCAAGATGAAAAAGACAGTTGCATTCAAATATTCTTTTTAAGAGATGGTAAAATCTTAGGACGGGAACACTTTATATTAAATGATACTGGCACAGAGGAAAAAGGTCGAGTGGTGTCAGAGTTTATAAAAGGCTTTTATGGCGGTACTGCATTTATACCTAAACAGATATATGTTACATATATAGATGATAAAGATATTATTGAAGAATATCTAACTATTAAAAAAGAGTATAAGGTAAGTATAAAAGTTCCTATAAAAGGTGAGAAGAAAAAATTATTGGATATGGTAGAAAAAAACTCTAGTCATGCTTTAGAAATGTTTAAATTAAAAGATAAAACTGATAAAGAACTACAAAGCAAGATTCTAAAAGAATTGCAAGAAGTGTTGAATTTGCAATATATTCCCATTAGGATAGAAGCTTATGATATATCAAATATAATGGGAGTGGATTCTGTTGGAACTATGGTTGTATTTCAAGATGGAAAGGCTAAAAATAGTGATTATAGAAGGTTTAAAATAAAAACAGTAGATGGGCCTAATGATTACGAATCTATGAGAGAAATTTTAACACGTAGATTTAAACATGGATTAGATGAAATAAAAAAAATACAAAATAATGAGATAAATTTAACAGCAGGCAAATTTTCTGTTTTTCCAGATTTGATTATGATGGATGGTGGAAAGGGCCAAGTTAATATAGCTTTAGAAGTGTTAAATGAATTAAATATAAATATTCCTGTATGTGGTATGGTTAAAGATGATAAACATAGAACAAGAGGATTAATTTATGAAAATCAAGAATTAGATATAAAACCTAATACAAAACTTATAAATTTAATTACTAAAATACAGGATGAGGTGCATAGATTTTCTATAACTTATCATAGGTCACTTAGAAGCAAGACTACTCTTCACTCTATATTAGAGGATATACCCTATATTGGTGATAAACGTAGAAAAGAACTTTTAAAAGAGTTTATAACTGTTGAAAATATAAGAAAAGCAACAGATGAGGAAATATTGAACTTACCATCTATGGATAAAAAATCACTAGAAAGTTTAAGAAAAAATTTATAATACTTGCTTTATATATTTAAAATTTAAATTTTAATCTATATATAAAGGGATATAATAAAAATAAGATTAACTTTAGAAAAAATTTATACTTAGAGCTAAATTTGTACATATATTTATAATTCTTTAATATGTACAAAGAAAGGAGAAAACATGAAAGCTGTAGTTGATGTTCATACACATACTGTTTCAAGTGGTCATGCATATAATACTTTATTAGAAAATATAAAGGAAGCTTCAAATAAAGGTATAAAAATATTAGGTGTTTCTGATCATGGTCCAGATATGCCAGGAGGACCACATATTTTCCATTTTGCAAACTTAGATGATATTCCAAGAAAACTTTACGGAGTCAAAATATTAAGAGGTTGTGAAGCAAATATAATTGATTATGATGGAAATCTAGACATACCTGAAAGAATATCTAGAAGATTAGACTATATGATTGCTAGTTTACATGATGTTTGTATAAAATCGGGAACAATAGAAGAAAATACAAGTGCAATTATAGGAGCTATAAAAAATAAAGATGTATTTATAATTGGGCATTCTGGAAATCCTAAGTTTCCTATAGATATGGAAAAGGTAGTTATAAAAGCTAAGGAAGAAGATAAAATAATAGAGCTTAATAACAGTTCTTTTGTAAATTCTAGAAAAGGTAGCGATAAGAATTGTTATAAGATAGCAGAACTCTGTAAACAATATGGCGTTAAGATGATTTTTGGAAGCGATGCACATAACTGTTTTAATATAGGTGAATTTTCAATGGTTCAAAAATTAGTTGAAGATATAGATTTTCCAAAAGAGCTTATAATGAATTATGATGAAAAAATGTTTACAGATTATTTACAAGGAAAAGGAAAAAATATATAGTAATTATTGATTAATAACATGCTAATAAATTATACTATAGATATGTAAATATTTTGTGAAAGAGGTAAGAGATGAGTCAGAAAAAAGAATTGATTAATGAATTAAAACTTGTATTAAAGGGAGAAAATATAGAATTTGATTCACCTATGAAAGATCATATAACTTTTAAAGTTGGAGGTCCTGCTGATATTTTAGTATATCCAACCAATTATGAAGAAGTTATTTCCATAATAAAATTATGTAAAAAATATGAAAGTAATTATTTTATATTAGGAAATGGCTCAAATTTGTTGGTTAAAGATGGAGGCATAAGAGGTGTTGTTGTAAAGTTTAGCAAATTAAGTAATATAAAAGTTGAAGATGACAAGGTTATTGCGCAAAGTGGTGCTAAGCTTTGTGATGTAACTAGTGAATCTTTAAAAGCATCTTTAAAAGGTTTTGAATTTGCTTGTGGAATACCTGGAAGTATAGGCGGCGCTACAACTATGAATGCAGGTGCTTATAATGGGTGTATGGCAGATGTTGTTGAAAGTGTATTAGTAGTTGATAAAGAGGGTAATTTAATAAAACTATCTAAAGAAGATTTAGAGTTTGGATACAGACATAGTGTGGTAATGACTCATAATTATATAGTTTTAGAAACTACTTTAAAATTAATAAGACATAATAGCGAAGATATAAAAACAAGAATAGATGATTTAACAGATAAAAGAAATTCTAAACAACCATTAGAGTATGCTTCAGCAGGTAGCACTTTTAAAAGACCAGAAGGATATTTTGCAGGTAAATTAATACAAGATGCAGGGTTAAAAGGAAAAGGTGTAGGAGGAGCGGAAGTTTCTACTAAACATTCAGGATTTATAATTAATAAAGGAAATGCAACGGCAAAAGATATATTAGATCTTATAGCGTTGGTTCAAAAAGAAGTTAAAGAGCAATTTGATGTTGATTTATATCCGGAAGTAAGAATAATAGGTGAAGATAAATAAATTATAATAAATTAAAAGCAACTGCTGATGCAGTTGCTTTTTTTATAAGCTTAAAACTTCTTTTAATGCATTTATAAATACTATGTTTTGCTCTTTAGTACCTATACTTAACCTGATCCAACCAGGCATTCCTAAGAAACTTCCAGGTCTTATTATAACACCACGTTTAAGTAACTCATTAAATAAATTTATATCATCTTTTTTAGTATCAAACATTATAAAGTTTGTATTACTTTTAATATATTCTAAACCTAGATTTTCAAGTTCTTTATATAAGTATTCTTTACAATCTTTATTAGTGTTATGAACTAATTTTATAAAATCTTGGTCCTCTAATGCGGTAACAGCTGCCTTTTGTGCAAATAAATTTACATCAAAAGGTCCAATAACTCTATTGAAATATCCACCAAGTTCTTTGCTTGCAATACCATAACCACATCTTAATGCCGCTAAGCCATAAGCTTTAGAAAATGTTCTAAGAATTATCATATTTGGATATGATGGTAATAAACTTAAAGAATCAGGATATTCTTTATCAGTTACATATTCTATATAGGCTTCATCCATAACTACTATTACGTGTGAAGGTATTTTTTTAAGAATATTTTCAAGTTCAGACTTAGTAAATATTGTGCCTGTAGGGTTATTAGGATTACATAACCAAATAATTTTTGTTTTTTCAGTAATTGCATTAACCATAGCATCTAAATCTAAACCATGGTTCTTCATTGGAATTTGAATAACTTTTCCACCCATAAGTTTAGTAGAATCAATGTATCTTGAGAAAGTTACTTCACCCATTATAGATTCATCACCAGAATTTAAAAAAGTATTACAAATAACTTTTATAAGTGAATCTGAACCTGTACTACAGAAAATTTGATCAAAATGAACATTATTTTTTTTAGCTATATTATATTTTAATTCATAGTTAGAAGCATCTGGATACATATTAGCCTCATCTATCATATTTTTTAAAACAGCTTTGACTTTTTCAGAACAACCTAATGGATTTTCATTAGATGCTAATTTTATAACTTCATTTAAACCTAGTTCTCTCTTTACTTCATCTATAGGCTTACCTGCTTTATAGACATTCAAGTTTAGTATTTCGGATCTAACTGCATAATTCATAATATAACCCCCTTGTTGTTTTTTGAAAATTTAGTTTATTCCTCTGCTATAGATTTTACTATTAAAATAAAAATTTTCAATAATATTACAAATTATTAAAAATTTATTAACTTTTACTTTTAGTAGCTAAAAATCAGTACTTTAACGTGATATATAATATGATTGATTTTTTGAAATTCATTAAAAAAATTAAAGAAATAGGAAGTATTTTACAAGTAAACTATGGAGAATTTATAGAAGCTACTTTATTATTTAATAATGGAATAAATATGCTTAAAAGGATATAGGTATTACTATAATGGATTTTATTTTTTTAAATTAAATATGTTATAATATTATAATGTATGATTATATAAATACAATTTTAAAAAGCTATAAAGTATTACTATAGTATTTATTGATTTTTTTATTAATAAATATTATAGTATATTAGTTAAAAAATTAAGAATAGAAATTTAAAAAAATCAGAAACAAATTAAAATGGAAGCTAGATTACTATTTAGGGATACAATTTAAAAAATTTAAATATAAAAAGGATGGTTTAGTATGAGATTTGTTATAGTTACTGGAATGTCAGGGGCAGGAAAAACTCAAGCTATGAGAAGTCTTGAAGATTTAGGATATTTTTGTGTAGATAATTTACCGCCTACATTAATTCCTAAGTTTGCAGAGGCATGTTATCAAACAGAAGGAAAAATAGATAAAATAGCTGTAGTAGTAGATATAAGAGGAAGAAAATTTTTCGATGACTTATTTGCAAGTTTAAAGGTTCTTAAAGAACATGGATATAATGATTATGAAATGCTATTTTTAGAGGCTACAGATGAAGTTTTAGTTAAAAGATATAAGGAATCTAGAAGAAAACATCCTTTAGCACCAGATGGAAGAATATTAAATGGTATAACTATAGAGAAGAAAAAATTAAAAGAAGTTAGAGAAAAGGCTAACTATATAATAGATACAACTAAACTTAGCAATAAAGAATTAAATGAAGAAATAATAACTATATTAGGAGAACAAGGACAAATAGAAACAAAACTTTTTGTAAATGTACTGTCATTTGGCTTCAAATATGGAATTCCTGTAGATGCAGATTTAGTTTTTGACGTTAGATTTTTACCCAATCCATATTATATTGCAGAACTTAAGCCATATTCAGGTAAAGATATTCCAGTTAGGGAGTATGTATTAAGTAAAGATGAAACTAAAATATTTATCGATAAGTTAAATGATATGTTACATTTTCTTTTACCAAATTATAAGAAAGAAGGTAAAAGACAGCTTATAATAGCAATTGGATGTACTGGAGGAAGACATAGGTCTGTAGCAATAGCAAACAAAATTCATGAAGTTTTAGAAAATAGTGGGTATACTGTTACTATAGACCATAGAGATATAAATGAAGATGTAAGTAGAGGAGCTGGAAAGCTATGAGGCTCAAGTACTGGCTTAGGCCAGGTTTAGGGATTAAAAGATGGGTGTTTTATATTATATTAGGCTCTTGTTTATGTGCATTTGGAGGTTTGAAATTAGTAGATTCAATAAGAGATAAAAACGTTGATTTTATGTTTTTATTTGTAGGATTAGTAGGATCAGCAGTATTTTATTATGGACTAACAAGATATGGAGCAAAAATGCTGTCTTTAGGAAGTTTGGACATAGGAAATGATGGAATAGAAAGTAAATCACTTCCAGAAATTTTATATGAAAGAAAGGTTCTTATTAATGGTCCTAAAATAGTAGTTATAGGGGGAGGAACAGGACTATCTACACTACTTAGTGGTTTGAAAAAATATACAAGTAATATAACGGCTATAGTTACCGTTGCAGATGATGGTGGTGGTTCAGGAATATTACGAAAAGATTTAGGTATGTTGCCACCAGGAGACATAAGAAACTGCATAACAGCATTAGCGTATACACAACCTGTTATGGAGGATTTATTTAGGTATAGATTTAAAGAAGGAGCCTTAGAAAATCAAAATTTTGGGAATCTATTTTTAGCAGCTATGCATGGAATATCAGATAATTTTAATGAAGCTGTGAAGAAAACGTGTTCGGTTTTAGCAGTAAAGGGAAGGGTAGTACCTGTAACTTTAGATAATATAACGTTATGTGCAAAATTAAAAAATGGAAAGATTGTAAAAGGGGAGTCTAATATACCTAAAGAGTGTATAAAAGACAATACAAGCATAAATAAGGTGTATATAGAACCATCTAAAGCTAAAGCTATAGATGAGGCTATAGATGCTATATTAGAAGCTGATGCAGTTGTTTTGGGGCCAGGTAGTCTATATACAAGTATAATTCCTAATCTTTTAGTTGACGGAATTACTGAAGCTATAGAAAAAAGTAATGGCCTTAAAATATATATATCAAATATATTAACTCAAATGGGTGAAAGCGATAATTATTCTGTAGAAGATCACATAAAAGCAATATATAAGCACTCATCAGATAAAGTTATAGATTATGCAATAGTAAATGATGCAGAGTTAAGTGAAAAAGATAAAGCAAAATGTGTACATGATGATTATTACTTAGTAAAACAAGATAATAAGAAAAATAAAAAGATGAAAATTCAATATATAAGAGGAAATTTTATAAAGTTAAATGAAAAAGGTCATATAAAGCACAATGAAGATAAGTTGGCAGCAACTTTAGTAGAAACGGTACTTAGAAAAAGTTTATTTTATGATGATAAAAGAATCATAGAGTTTTTTTATTTATCACACATGTTAAAAGAATCTAGAAAGAGTAGGGAGAAAAAATAAAGATGTCATTTTCACTAAAGGTAAAAAATGAAGTTTGTAGATATGTAGAATTAAGTAAAGAAGAAGCTGTAGCAGAGCTTTCAGGTATAATGAGAGCTAGCGGCACATTAGGCATAGGGGCTAATAGGAGCTTGAATTTTAAAATTATAACTGAAAATCCTGCTATAGCTAGATTGATATTCAAGTTGTTAAAAGAGCATTTTGATATACACACTCAAGTAATAGTAAAAAGAAGTAATTCATTAAAGAAAAATAATGTTTATATAGTTATGATAAAAGAAGACATGAATGTAAAACAGTTACTTTTAGATGTGGGTATACTTACTGAAGAAAGTTTTTTTAGTTTAAATTATACAATTTCTAAAAAGATGGTTGAAGATATTAATGCTAAAAGAGCTTACATAAGAGGTGCATTTCTAGGAGGAGGTAGCATAAGTAATCCAGAAAAAACATATCATTTAGAATTTGTAACTCATAATTTAGATTATGCTAATGAATTAAGTACATTAATAAATGGATATGGATTGTCTTCTAAAGTTATACAAAGAAAAAGTAGTTATGTTGTATATATAAAAGAGGGAGAACAAATTGTAGATTTATTAAATATAATAGGTGCTCATAGTTCTCTTTTACAATTAGAAAACATAAGAATAATGAAAGAAATGAGGAATAATGTAAATAGACTTGTTAATTGTGAAACTGCTAATTTAAGTAAAACTGTAAATGCGGCAGTAAGACAAATTGAAAGTATAAAGCTTATTCAAAGGGAAATAGGGCTTAATAGACTAGCTAAGAATTTAAGAGAAATAGCAGAACTAAGATTAGATTATCCAGATGAATCATTAAAAGAACTAGGTGCTATGCTTAATCCACCTGTAGGTAAGTCTGGGGTAAATCATAGATTAAGAAGAATTGAAAAAATAGCTGAAGAACTTAGGAAGGAAGAATGGTAGTTTATGTCAAAACATGAAGAAATTATAAAATTCATACTTTCCTTAGATATAGGAACTAAAATTTCTGTAAGAGGAATAAGTAATGATTTAGGAGTTAGTGAAGGAACAGCATATAGGGCTATAAAAGAATGTGAAGCCATAGGAATAGTAAATACAATACCTAGGGTTGGAACGGTGAGAGTAGAAAAATTAGAAAAAAGACATATAGATAAACTAACATTTAAAGATGTTGTAGCCATTGTTGAAGGCACAATTTTAGGTGGGAGTGCTGGGTTAGAAAGAACGTTAGAACGATTTGTAATAGGTGCTATGGAAGTTGAAAGTATACATAAATATATAGATGCAGATTGTTTATTTATTGTTGGAAATAGAGAACTTGCTCAAAAGCTTGCTTTAGAAAAACAATGTGCAGTTTTAGTAACTGGAGGTTTTGAGTGTAGTGATAAAATAAAAGAATTGGCTAACAAAAATGGACTACCATTAATATCATCAACTTACGATACCTTCACAGTAGCAAGTATGATAAATAAAGCTTTGTTTGAAAATAACATAAAAAAAGATATAATTTTAGTAGAAGATATTATGGGGAATAGCCCTACTTGTCTTAGTAGTGGTGATACTATAAAAACTTTAAAAAAGTTAGTGCGAGAAACTGGTCATGAAAGATACCCGGTAATAGATAGTGAGACAAGGGTCGTAGGAATTGTTACATTAGCAGATTTACCTAATGATACTAGCGATGAAGATATAATAGATACAATTATGGTGAAAAAGCCTATAGTCGTAATGCCAACAACTACACTTGCTTATGCTGCTCATATAATGGCATGGGAAGGTATAAAGTTATGCCCTGTTGTAAATAGAAATAAGTTAGTTGGAGTTATTTCACGTGAAGATGTAATAAAAGCTATGCAGATAGCTATTAGACAGCCACATGTTGGTGAAACTATGGATGATTTAATAATAAAAAATTTTAAATTTGAGGCAAGTAAAGATAAGGTTCATTTTTGGGGTGAGATTATTCCAGAAATGCTGGATTCGCTAGGAACAGCTTCATGGAATGCATTAAATATGCTACTATCCACTATGGGAACTATGGCTTTAAGACAAAATAATATAAACGCCAATATTGCAATAGATAGTTTTTCATCTTATTTTATGAAACCTGTTCAAATGGGAAGAGTTATAGATATTTATGCAGAAGTTGTGGATGTAGGAAGATACTATTCAAAAGTAGATATATCTATTTATAATAGTGATAAATTGTTAATAGCAAAGGCAATGCTGTCAGCTAAAATGTTAAAAAAATAATATTTTGAGGCATATGAAAAGAAAATAAGATACCAAAAATTCGAAGGATATTTATAACGAGACAAGGAGATGAAATTTAGTCATAGTGGTGCTATGTCTGGATTTTAATGACGAAGTGTTCGTGGCAAATAGGCGAGAATACTGGTCTATTATTTATTCGATTTTGCCTAAATAAGGGGATGATTATATGTTTACACATATAGTATTTTTTAAACTAAAAAATCCAAGTGAAGAAAATCTAAAAAAAGCAAAAGAAATATTTTTAAGTATGAATGGAGAAATAGATTGCCTAAAATACTTAGAAGTAGGAGTAGATGAATTACATACAGAAAGGTCTTATGATATTGCACTTGTGACAAAATTTAATTCCTTAGATGATATGAATACTTACCAATATCATCCATATCATGTCAATCATGTTTTAGCTCCATTAAAAGAAATGGTAGAGAGTTCTAAGGCTATAGATTATCATAATTAAATGACGAAAAAGCTATTTAAAATATAATTTGCTATATATTTTAAATAGCTTTTTAAATTATATAGGGAAACAAAAGCTCCAATTTAAATTTATTCAACAATCTTAAAATATTTTTATAGAAAATATAGTGCTGAGTTTCAAGTGATTCAGAGCATGTCTCACTATTTTAGGTATCCAAGTTTGGGAATGAGTAATTTTAAAAGTAAACTTGGAACCCTATATATCAAAATCTAAATTTAAATATATAATTGTTTCAAATTTCGACAAATAATATACAATATAAGTTAAAATACGTAAAAGTGTTACAATATTTAATTGAATAGTGTATAATTATTACAAAAACATTTAATTAAGGGGGGTACTTATGAAAGGAAAAGAAAGTTTGAAAAAATGTTCGTTTTTGCTAGCATTTATAATGATATTTTCTCTTGTTTTCCAATTTGATGCAGAAAACGTATTGGCTAGCGAAAGTGAAAAGGTTATCAATGTTTTAAGTTTCAATGATTTTCATGGTGCATTACAAGAATCAGGAAAAAATGTTGGAGCAGCAAAATTAATAGGAGAATTAAAAAAGTTTAAAAGTGAAAATCCTAATACTGTAGTAGTAAGTGGTGGGGACCTATTCCAAGGGAGTCCTATGTCTAACTTGAAAGAAGGACAACCTGTAGCAGATATGATAAAGATATTAGGTCTTAAATATTCTGCATTGGGTAACCATGAGTTTGATTGGGGAAGAGATAAGATACCTAGCTGGCAACAACAAGGAGATTTTAATTTCTTAGCAGCAAACCTTTATGATGATTCAACTAACGATACAGTTTCATGGGTGAAACCATATGCTATAGAAGAAGTTGATGGTGTAAAAATAGGATTTATAGGACTTATAACACCAGATACTGCAATTGCAACTAAAGCTGAAAATATTCAAGGATTAACATTTAAAGATCCAGTAGAAATCGCTACACAATTAAGCAAAAAATTAAAAGAAGAAGAAAAAGTAGATGTTGTTATAGCGCTAACACATATAGGTGGAAAACAATCTGAAGATGGAAGTATAACAGGTGAAGTTGCCAACTTGGCATCAGTAGAAGGATTAGATGCTATAGTATCAGCTCATTCACATACTAAAATTTCAGGAATAGTAAATGATGTACCTATAGTACAAGGTATGAATAATGGTAGAGCAATAGCAAAACTTCAGATAAATTTAAATGAAGATAAAACTATAAAATCTATAGCACCGTCTGTAGATGTTTTATATGAAAGAGCAGATACATTAGTTGAAGATGCAGAAACTAAAAATATGGTAGATAATTATTTATTAGATTTAAAACCATTATTAGATGAAAAAATAGCAGATTTAACAGTAGACTTACCTCATGATAGAAGCAAGGGATTAACTGAACTTGGTGAGTTTGTAAGTAAAAATTTAGCAGAAGTTGCAGGTACCCAAATTTGTGTCATGAATGGTGGAGGAATAAGAGCACCATTATCAAAAGGCACTTTAACTATGGGAGACATGTATACAGTATTACCTTTTGATAATACACTTGTAACTATGGAAATAAAGGGTTCAGATTTAAAAAAAGTTATAGAAAATGGAATAGCACCAGCTAACTATGGTTGGGGTCAATTCTATGGTTTAAAGGTATATTATGAGCCAAGTAAAGAGTTTGGAGATAGAATACTTTCAATGGATTTATTAGATGGAACACCAGTAGAAATGGACAAGTATTACACATTAGCAACTAATGATATGATCTACGGTGGTGGAGATAATTATGACTTTTCAGGAGCCATAAATGTTAAAGATACAATGGTTCCATTAAGAGATTCTTTAGTAGAAAAATTCAAAACAGAAGGTACATTATCACATACTTATGGAAATAATCTTGTTGAAGGACCAAAACCTGAAGAAAAACCTGAAGAAAAGCCTGAAGAAAAACCTGAGGTGAAACCAGAAGTAAAACCAGAGGCGAAACCACAAGTAAAACCAGCTACTAAACCTTCTTCAAATAATAAAAAGAAAGAAGGTAAATTACCTCAAACAGGTGCCGCAAGAGGAAATACTGATATGTTAATGTTAGGATTTATATTAGTATCTTCAGCAGCATTTATAATGATAGTAAGCAAGAAAAAAGATAAAAACGATGTTGCATAAGTATAATTAAAAATAAGTTAAAGGTGGATAATTAATAAGATAAAGATTAATTATCCACTTTTAGATACATAAATTAATAAATCTATTATGATGGGGGATTCTTATGTTTAAAAAATTAAAAGGAAAAAAGCAAATAGCAATAGTTGTAGCTTTATCTATTGTAACTTCATTAACTTTAGGAAGTATTCCAACAAAGGCATTTGCTAATGATGAGGTTAAAGAAATTCAAGTTTTAGGAACATCTGATTTACATGGATGGTTTATGTCTCATGATTATGCAAGTAATGAAGAACAAAAAAAAGGTGGGTTAACTCAAATATCATCATTATTTAAACAGCTTAAATCTGAAAATCCAAATACAATAATAGTAGACGCAGGAGACACCGTACAAGATAATATGTCAGACTTGTTTATAAATGATGATATACATCCAATGTTATACGCTATGGACGAGATTGGTTACACATCTTGGACATTAGGAAATCATGAGTTTAATTATGGTGATAAAGTTGTAGAAAAAACAGTAAATAAGCCTAAAAAAATGAAGGTTTTATGTGGAAATGTTTATAAAGCAGATGAAAGCTTATTAGGTCAGCCATATGTAGTTGAAGAAATAGATGGGGTAAGGATTGCTAACATAGGTATGACTACACCAAATATACTAAAATGGGATGGTCCTAAGTTGCAAGGGTATAAAGTTACTGATCCTGTAATTGAAACAAGAAAAGCAATAGATAAAATAAAATCTAATAATGAAGCTGACGTAATAATTGCAACAGTTCACATGGGTAAAGATAAAGAATATATTGATGGGGATAATGCAACAGATTTAGCAAATGCTTGCCCGGAATTAGCAGCTATAATATGTGGTCATGCACATTCAAAAATACCAGGAGATATTGTAAATGGAGTATTAATAACAGAACCAGGTAAACAAGGGGAACAAGTTTCGAAAATTAATTTAAAAGTAAGCAAAAATAAAGATGGAAAATATAGTGTAATTGATAAGCAATCTGATATTGTAAATGTAAAAGATTATCCTATTGATCAAGAATTAAATGAAAAACTTAAACCTTTCCATGATAAAGCAGTAGAAGAAGCTACTCAAGTTATAGGGACTTTAACAGGCGGAAATTTAGCTCCACAAGATGAGATTAAGGGAATAACTCAAGGACAAATACAAGATACTGCAGTTATGGATTTAATACTAAACACACAGCTACATTACACGAAGCAACATATTCCAGAGGGAGCAAGGAATATTACTTCAGCAGCATTATTTAGTCCAAGTGCTAATATTAATGAAGGAACAATAAGAAAATGTGATGTGGTTAAAATATATAAGTTTGATAATACATTATATACTTTAAAGATTAATGGAACTCAACTTAAAAAATATATGGAATGGTCAGCAAATTATTATAATCAATAT
Source organism: Clostridium sp. ATCC 25772 (assembly GCF_001573875.1). Taxonomy (NCBI): domain Bacteria; kingdom Bacillati; phylum Bacillota; class Clostridia; order Eubacteriales; family Clostridiaceae; genus Clostridium; species Clostridium sp. ATCC 25772. The sequence goes on along the minus strand of NZ_LFRG01000025.1, from coordinate 38,543 downwards.
AAAGATGGAGATTTAACAGTATCCTTTAATCCTGAAATGAGAGGATATGAATATGATATGTTTGCGGGAGTTAATTATGACATTAATATATCTAAGCCAACTGGACAAAGAATAGAAAATTTAACTTATGAAGATGGAACTAAAGTTAATGATAATGATGTGATTTACTTAACAGCTAATGATTATAGAACAAGTACTAGACTTTTAGGCGATTTATTTAAAGATGATAATGTAGAAGTTATACACAAAACAGCAGATGATGAAGTTAGTGCAGTTAGAGATTTAATAAGAGAATATATAATAAATGAAAAAGGTGGCAAAATACAACCTGATGTAGATAATAATTGGAAGATTACAGGTTATAATTTTGATCCAGATAAAAGAGAGGCTGCAGTTCGCCTTATTAACGAAGGAAAAGTAAATATACCTACAAGTGAAGATGGAAGAAGTCAAAACATAAGAAGTATAACATGGGATGATATAAAAGATTTTGTACCAGAACTAGAAAACCCTAAGGATGATTCAAAAGAAAATCCTAATGGAAAACCAGAGATTAAACCTGAAGAAAAACCAAATAAGGACTCTAGTAATAAAGAAAATAGCACAAATAATAAAAAGAATAATGATAAAACTTTACCACAAACAGGTTCAAAATATGGTACTAAAGATATGATTGAACTAGGAGTAATATTTTTAATATTAGGTGCTGGAATTATTTTATATATTAACAAAAATAAATTTAAGAAAATAGGCTAGTTTATAAAATAGATAGTAAATTTTTATACAATTTACTATCTATTTTTATGTTAAAAAAACTTTTCTGTTGACATAAAAAATCCTTTTAAATATAATAGGAACAATAACCTTCGTATAAGTCTAATAATATGGGTTAGACGTTTCTACAATACTACCGTAAATAGTATAGCTATGAAGACAGAATATACTTGGCTAAGTTTATTATTAATTGAGAAGTATATAGTGTTACGAGCTTTAAATTAAGTTTGTTAAATAACTAAAAGCTTGCATAACTTTTTAGGTCTGTTCAGATTTTAAAGCAATTTTAAAAGTGAACTAGAAACCGTATATAAGTTGAAAAAATTCACTTATAGTCTTATATCCACGAAGGTTAAATATTTTATAAGGTGGATTGAATAATGAAAAAAGAAATATTAAAAGGACAAATTCGAAGCTCAATAAATAAAGAGTTAAGTGATTTAGTAATAAAGAATATAACAGTAGTTGATGTATTTCAAAATGATACATTTATATGTGATGTAGCGATTAGAGATGGATATATAGTTGGTCTTGGGGAATATGATGGAAAAGAAATAATAGATGGAACTGGAAAATATATATGTCCAGGGCTTATAGATGGACATGCACATATAGAATCATCATTAACAACTCCAAATGAATATTACAAGGCTGCAGTTAAACATGGAATAACATCAATGGTTACAGACCCTCATGAAATAGCAAATGTTTTAGGTGCCAAGGGAATAGAACTTATGATGGAATTGAGTAATGATTTACCATTAGACTATTATTTTATGTTATCTTCTTGTGTACCTGCTACGGGATTTGAAAGTTCAGGGGCAGTTTTAGAAAGTGAAGATTTATTACCTTTATATGAAAAAGATAATGTTTTAGGTTTGGCTGAAGTTATGAATAGTCCAGCTGTATTTAACTGTGAAGATTCAATGATTAACAAAATATGTGATGCAAGAGAGCGAAATTTAGTAATAGATGGTCATGGTGCTGGATTTAATGAATATATGATAAATGCATACACTACTGCAGGTATAACAACAGATCATGAGTGTCATAATGCAAAAGAAGTTATTGAAAGACTTAGAAGAGGAATGTATGTTTTAATAAGAGAAGGAACAGTTGCAAAAAATCTTAAAGAATTAATAAAAGCAACTAGTATATCAAATTCTAGAAGAGTATGTCTATGTACAGACGATAAACACATAGATGATTTGATAAAAAATGGAAGTATAGATCATTCTATAAGAATGGCTATAGAATATGGTTTAAAGCCAGAAACTGCTATACAGATGGCCACTTTAAATACTGCTGAATGTTATAAAATAAAAAATAAAGGGGCAATAGCACCAGGGTATATAGCAGATTTTTTGATTTTAAGTGATTTAAATAATTTCTTAATCGATATGGTATATAAAAATGGAAAAGTTGTTTTAAAGGATAATAAAATAGTTTGGGACTTAAAAAATAAAACTTATAATTTTGATGAATATAATAGTGTTAAATTACCATATTTAGATTTAAAAAGTTTCTCCATAGATTTAAAAAATAAAAATTATATAAATGTCATAGGTCTTATACCAAATAAATTAGAGAGTAATCATTTGAAAATAAATAAAAGTGAATTAACAAATAAAGAAAAGTTTGAAAGTGATATAACTAAGGATTTATTGAAGATAGCAGTAATAGAAAGACATAAAGGAAATGGAAATATTGGGTTAGGTATAATAAACGGATTAAAAATACAAAAAGGAGCTATAGCTACAACTATAGCCCATGATTCTCACAATATGATTGTAGCAGGGTGTAATGATGAGGATATATTATTTGCAACTAAAGAACTTGAAAAAATAGGTGGAGGGATAATAGTTGCACATAATAATAAGGTGTTAGCGTCTATACAATTAGAAATAGGTGGATTGATAACAAAAAGAAGTAGTGAAGATGTAGTTAGGGATTTAAATAATTTACATAAAGCAGTAGAAAAAATTGCGCCGGATATAGATTTTAATCCATTTTTAACATTATCATTTTTATCATTACCAGTAATACCAAATTTAAAAATAACAGATAAAGGTTTATTTGATGTAAAAGAATTTAAATTTATAGATGTTGCACAGTAGTAAATAAGTATGAAAACTTAAACTTCAATTTATTTGTGTTTAAATTATAATTTATGAAATCAATGCTTAGGGATGGTAAATTAATTATCATTTTTAAGCATTTTTTAAATAACAATTGGATTTGTAAACTATTTTTATATTTATAATATTATAAATTAAAACTTAATTTTATACAAAATATACCAAGTTACATTAATATATTTTCAAGTTTGACTGTAACTTGTATAATAAAAAGGGGTTTTGAATTGATTGTTTATGAGTTTATTTAATAAACATGTAGAAAGGTAAGATGAGAGTGAAATTTTTAAAAAATTATAAGTCATCATTAATTTTACTTGCATCAATTTTTATTGGTGGAATTATAGGATTAACGATGGGAGAAAAAGCTATAGTTTTTGAGCCTTTTGGAAATTTATTTTTAAATTTAATATTTTCATTATTAGTACCTATAGTGTTTTTTAGTATATCCTCTGCTATTGCTAACATGGATAATTCTAAAAAGCTTGGTAAGATTTTAGGAACGACTATAGTAGTTTTTGCTATTACTGCTACTATTGCAGGCATTATAGGTGTTGTAAGTTTTAAATTATTTGACCCAACTAAAGGATTGGATCCATCTATATTTAAAGAGATTATGAGTAATTTTGAAGGTAATGCAACTGAACATGTTGGTATATTTGAAAAAATTGTTTCCAGTATAACGGTAAAAGATTTTTCAGAGTTATTATCAAGAAGTAATCTTCTTGCATTAATAATATTTTCTATGTTAGTTGGATTTGCTACAATGTTATCTAAAGAAGATGGTAAACCCTTTGCTTCATTTTTAAATAGTGGATCAGTAGTAACAATGAAAATGATGAGTTTAATAATGTATTATGCACCAATTGGACTAGGAGCTTACTTTGCTTCAGTTATAGGGCAATTAGGTAGTCAAATTTTACAAGGGTATGCTAAAGTATTTGTATTATATTTAGTTATAACAGTTATATATTACTTTGGATTCTTTACTTTTTATGCTTACGTAGCAGGTAAGAAAAATGGTATAAAATTGTTTTGGAAAAATGCAGCAGAACCATCAATTACAGCAATTGCTACTTGTTCAAGTGCAGCGTGTATTCCTGCTAATATTAGAGCAGCAAAAAAAATGGGAGTTTCAGATACTCTTGCTAATATTATTATGCCATTAGGAGTGAACATACACAAAGACGGCTCCGTAGTAGGTGGTATATTTAAGATAATGTTCTTATTTGGGATATTTGGAAGAAGTACTGATGATTTTGGTACATTATTTATAATTTTAATTGTTGGTCTTTTAATTGGAGCTGTAGTAGGTGCAGTTCCAGGTGGTGGAGCAATTGGCGAAATGCTAATTCTAAGTATATTTGGATTTCCACCAGAAGGATTAGCTATTATGCTTGTTATAGCAACAATTATTGATGCACCTGCTACACTTATAAATTCAGCAGGAAATACAGTTTGTACAATGCTAATATCAAAATTTGTAGATGATAAATAAATTATTACAGAAAACAGGAAATTTAATTATATTAAATTTCCTGTTTTTATACCCTAAAATTAGTAATGTATATAAATTTGTGTAAAAAAAGAGTTTTTAAGTATAATAGATACAAAAGGTAATATATATTGTAAAATTATAATATAAAAAATAATATTAAGTATAATACTATAAGCAGATATATAATAAACAGAATTTAAGGTTATTATTAAAAGTGTATTGATTGAAGGAGGAAATGTAATGATAAAGGTAATGACTGTGTTTGGGACAAGACCGGAAGCAATAAAAATGGCACCTTTAGTAAAAGAATTAAATAGTAGAGAAAATATTAAAAGTGTTGTTTGTGTTACTGCACAGCATAGAGAAATGCTAGATCAGGTGTTAACTGCATTTGATATAAATCCAGATTATGATTTAAATATAATGAAAAAAGGTCAAACGTTAGTTGATATAACAACAAATGCATTACAAAAATTAAATGAGGTTATAAAAGAAGTTAAACCTGATATAGTTTTAGTTCATGGAGATACAACAACAACTCTATCTGGTAGTTTAGCAGCCTTTTATAATCAGGTCGCGGTTGGTCATGTAGAGGCAGGACTAAGAACTTATGATAAGTATTCTCCATTTCCAGAAGAAGTAAATAGACAAGTTACAGGGATAATAGCAGATATGCATTTTGCACCTACTGAAATATCTAAGAAAAATTTAATTAAAGAAGGAAAAAAAGAAGAAAGCATATATGTTACAGGAAATACAGCTATAGACGCTTTAAAAACAACAGTAAACAATGAATACTATCATCCTATATTTGCGAAAATTGGAAGTGACAGAATGATTCTTTTAACTGCTCATAGGAGGGAAAATTTAGGAGAACCTATGAAAAATATGTTTAAGGCTATAAAGAGAATTGTTGATGAGTTTGATGATGTTCAAGTGGTTTATCCTGTGCACTTAAATCCTATTGTAAGAGAAATTGCTAATGAAGTTTTAGGTAATAATCAAAAGGTGCATCTTATTGAACCTTTAGAAGTATTGGATTTTCATAATTTTTTAAATAAAGCATATATAATAATGACTGATAGTGGTGGAATTCAAGAGGAAGCACCATCACTTGGAAAGCCTGTTTTAGTTTTAAGAGATACTACAGAAAGACCTGAGGGGATATTAGCAGGAACGTTAAAATTAGCAGGAACAAAAGAAAAAAACATTTATAATTTAACTAAAGAATTATTAGATAACGAAGAAAAATACAATAAAATGGCAAAGGCTAATAATCCATATGGAGATGGTAATGCTAGTAAATATATAGTTGACGATATAATAGAAAGATTTAAACAAGAATAACTTATTTGAGTATAGAATAAAAGCTATGAAATTTGTATAAATTTCATAGCTTTTATTACTAATCAACATTAAATTGATTAGTTTTGCCCATAAAATATGCAGTTTTAATTATATATTTTTCTTCTTTAGTAATTTTTCTATTAAGCATTTTTTCAAATTGATTAAGTAATCCTTCTAAATCAACCTTGGAAGTACTATTAGTCTTTCGACTAGTACTTTTAGTAATCTCATATATGGTTGGGATAATATCATTTTTATATAATTTTTTAAATATTTCTGATGTGTATAAAGCATCATTTAAAGCATTATGAAAATTTCCATCAACAGAAATAGATAGTAAATCTATAGCTGTACTTAATCCTATAACTTTACCTTTTTTATAATTAAAGTATTTAGATGCATATTTCTGAATATCAATAAATTTTTTAGGTAATAATGAATCATCTAAATTATAATGTTTGGCATTTCTAAATAATTCTTTCATATCACAAGCTCCCCAAACAACAAAGATATCATTAGAAGAAACAAAATTAGTAAAGGAATTATAAACATCTTCAAAATTATCACCATTATTTAAAATATTAATATTTATAGAAGTTAATTTTTCAATAATAGGATTAAGTTCAGAGTATATTTGTGGTTTTATAAAAGAATTAAACCTATCAATTAAATTAAAGTTTTCATCTAATTTTACTGCTCCAATTTGGATTATTTCAAAAGGGCAGTCAGTATTAGATTTTAAATCATTTTTGCTAGTATTTGTGATTTGATTAAATTCTAAATCAAAAATTATATAATTCATTTTCTACTCCAATAATATTAAACTTATATAATAAGTATATCACTAAAAGCAGCACATTATAACAAATTTGAAAATACAAAAAAGCTAAGTTGAAAACTTAGCATAATAATTTAAAAAAGTTTTGGTTAAAAATGAAAGAACATAAAGTATATTATCTTATATAAATTATATTAAACATACCAAAAGTTTGTAAATAACCATTTGCCATCAATAAGTTGAAGAGTTTTTACTTCTTTGCCTATGTCATTTTCAGAATATACACGAGAAAAAGTTACAGTTATTTGATTTTCATTGTATTCAATATTTCTTTGAGAATCAGCATAGTTAACTCGTCTACCAGCATCTCCTATAGTAAAATATAATTTTCCGTCTTCAGTTATTAAATATTTATCTAAAAGTGAGTTTATAGTTTCATTGGTGAAATAAGGTTTTAAAGAATCAGCCATTTCTTCTCTTGAATTAAAATCAGTAACTTCACCATAATAAACATCATTTTTAATTATAATGTTTTTGGAATAATAGGCAGAGCCTTTAAATATGGACCTTAAAGCTTGTTCACCATTATTTATAAGATTCATGATTTCAGATTCAGAAATAGAAGGACTTTCTTTAACAGTTTCAGGATTTGCTTTTTCTGAATTAGATGTATTTTCATTATTAGAATCATCTTCTTTTGAAAGGTTGTTAACTATAGTCTCTACATCTTTTGAACTATCATTTGATTTAGAAGCATCTTTAGATGGAATTGCTTCTTTTTTATTTGTAGAATTACTGACATCTTTTTTAGATGAATCTTTTTTTGTTTGCAAATTGACAGCCTTAGAAGTATCCTTAGGTTTTAAATTCTCGTTAGAATTATTAGAACACCCAATAAAAGTAATAGTGCATAGAGAAATTAAAATACAAATTAATTTTTTCAAAATGCTCAACTCCTAATAAATTTAAATTTATAAAGTAACATAAAAAAGTTTAAATGTATTAATTTTTATTAAAATACTTTCTTTCTCTTAGTAATATATTAATATGTAATTCACAATGTGACTAAGAAATTAAATTTTTAATAATTAATTTAGTATAAGTATATAAAAGGAAAATTAACAAAAAATTTTTAAAAGCAAGATTAAATATTATGGTATAATTTACTTAAATATACAATTGAAAGGGGAATGCCTTTATGGTCGCATCTAAACATTGATTTGTACTAACAAGTTGAATAACATTACAGAAGTATAATTTTTGTGATGTGAATTTTAAAAGAGCCTAGATTTTTAGGTCTATTTGTTATGCAAATAAATATAGGAATATAAGTTTCAAATTTAATTTATTAATAAAAATAATTTTACTAAGATTAGATAGATTAAAAATAGAACTTGGAATCCTAGGTGTTTAGAATAATGGAGGGCGATTATGAAAGGATTAAAAAATAAATATATATTATATATTATAGCTTTTTTTCAAGGGCTAGTGTTTTATGGAGCTTTTGCAACTATTTATAGATTGGATAGAGGGCTTCAGTTAAATGAAATATTCTTTTTAGAAAGTATATTTGTGTTACTTATGATGTTTTTTGAAATTCCCTGGGGTGTTGTTGGAGATAAAATAGGATATAAAAAGACTTTGAATATTTCCTTTGGATTATTTTTATTGTCAAAAGTAGCTTTTTATTATGCAAATTCATTTAATATGTTTTTATTAGAAGCAATATTAGCTGCGTTAGCTATTTCAGGTATTTCAGGATGCGATAGTGCAATATTATATGGATCTATAAAGGAAGAAGATAGCGATAAGACTTTCGGAAGATATAGTGCATGTTCTACATTAGGTTTTCTAATATCATCACTTTTAAGTGGGGTAATGGTTAAAAAATCTTTAGATTTATTAGCATTAGCTACAATAATGGCCTATGTAGTAACTTTTTTATTAAGCTTCTTTTTAAAAGATGTTAAATTTGAGAGTAATGAAAAAAAAGAAACTATAATAGAAAGTTTAAAATCTTCGTTGGTAAATAAAAAAATTTTGATTTTTATCATTTTAATAGCAGTTATTTCGGAAACTACTCATAGTGTTTGTGTATTTTTAAATCAACCACTGTATATAAGAAGTGGAATAGACATGAAGTGGTTTGGAATATTAGCGGCATTTATGCAAATTGCTACGTTTATAGCAATTAGAGCACATGTAGTGAAAAAACGTATAGGAAGAAACAAGACTTATATTGTAGCTTTAATATTAATCATTATAGCTAATGCAATGTTGATAGTTACTAATATTTCTTATATAACAATAGTATTAATATTTATTATTGAAGGATCTTTTGCAATTACACAACCATTAACAGAAACTATAAAAAATGCCAGTATAGATTCTATTAATAGAGCTACAATATTATCAGCTTACGCAATGATAGGTAACATAGTAGCTGCAGTTTGTAATATAATAATAGGTTTTTTTGCGAAAATATCTCTAAATAGTGCTTTAATAACATGTGTAATTCTTAATTGTATTGTATTTTTAATAGGATATATTTTAATAAAAAACAGTAAAATATTAATCAAAAAGTAATTTAAATAATACTGTACTAAGTTGAAAATTATAGAACTTAGTACAGTTTTTTTATAAAAATTATTCAACAAGAAAATATAACATAAAATTTAAATTTATGTTAATAAAGTTTAAATTTTATATAGATAAAAAATCCCAATTAATATATACTAAAAGTGATGTTTTAATATAAGGCATGATTGAATAAATAATAGATTAGTATTCTCGCTTATTTGTTACGAATACTTTTTTGGTAAAATACACATATAGTCCAACTATGACTTGATTTCATCTTCTTGTCTTGTGACAAATATGCTTTGAATGTTTGATATCTTATTTCTTTTCATATGCCTAATGAAATTTAAAAAATTTGCATAGGTTTAAACAATTTTAATATTAATAAATTTAAAACATCCGAGGGTAAACCTATACAATTTAGGGGGGATTTTTATGAGTAAAATTGCATTTGTTGGCGGATTGCTAATAGATGGAACAGGAAAAGATTCAATAGAAAATTCACTAGTACTTGTTGAAGACAAGAAAATCGTTTATGCTGGAGAAATGCAAAGGATTGAGGATGATTATGAGAAAGTAGAGATAATTGGCAAGACTATTATGCCAGGATTAATAGATAGTCATCTTCACTTTAGTGGAAACTTAACTGATAATGATAGTGATTGGGTACTTGAGCCACCTATACAAAAAACAATAGTAGCAGTTGCTCAAGCACGTGAAGCATTGGAACACGGATTAACATCTGTAGGAGAAATTTCACGTTCAGGAATACATATTCGTAATATGATAGAGGAAGGTATAATACCAGGACCACGTGTTGTAACTACAGGATTAGGATTTTGTAGAACAGCAGGACATGGTGATTCACATAGATTACCGTTAGACTACAATAACAATTCTCATCCTTGGGCAGAACGTATCGATGGACCATGGGAACTTCGTAAGGCTATAAGAAGAAGATTACGTGAAAATCCAGATGCAATTAAGATATGGTCAACAGGTGGAGGCATATGGAGATTAGATGCTAAAGCAGATTCACACTATTGTATGGAAGAAATACAAGCTGTTGTTGATGAATGTAAAATGGTAGGATTACCAGTTTGGTCACATGCAGAAGGATATGAGGGAGCATTAAATTCTTGTAAAGCAGGAGTTTCTGCAATTATACATGGACAAGAATTAAATGAGGAATGTCTTGAGATAATGAAAGAAAAGGATATAACTTTCTGTCCAACTCTTCAATTTTTCTTTGAGTGGTTTACAGTATATGAACCACCATATAGACCAATACATGATAAATATCCAGGTGCAACAATTGCAGAAAAAGAATTAAATCGTATAATAGATAATCTTCAAAATGCAAATAAAAAAGGTATTAGAATTACAGTAGGTTCAGATTCGTTTTGTAGTAGTTTAACTCCATATGGTAAATATGCAATAACTGAAATGTATGCATTAAATAAAGCAGGTCTAACATCAATGGAAACAATAATGGCTGCTACTAAAAATGGAGCTGAAATGCTTAGAATAGATAAAGTAACAGGAACATTAGAAGAAGGAAAATTTGCTGATATTCTTGTAATAAATGGGAATCCATTAGAAGATATAAAAAATATATCCGTAGATAAAATGGACGTAATAATGAAAGAAGGAACTTTTGTTAAAGGAAAATAATTAATTATTTAAAAAGGATATTCAAAATTTATTTTGAATATCCTTTTCTGTTATTTAGTTGTGTTTTTGATTTAATTTATTAATGAAAATTTTATTATAAATTTAGAGAAACAATAGCATGAGGAATTTATACGTTGATTCAAAAATGTAAAATTTGATTTGACATGTATTATTTAAAGGAATAATATTATATGTGGAAGAAAAATTGAATTGTTAGGTGAGGCTCCTATAAAGACACATGCTACTGCCCAGAAAAATCGAGAGATTCCAATGGGTTAGCAGGAATTATCGCAAAGGTAATTTTTAATGTAGCTGACGACAAGTCTAAGCTTTATAGTGCTAAAGCTCTACAACTAAAAGATACTAGATTTTTTAGCAAGGAGCTGGAAGGTCTTTTTTGTTGTTTTTAATGATATTTGATATCTTTTTATAAATTTTGGAGGTGATATAAATGGACAGCGACCCTTATAGTAGGTGCAATTTTACAAGTAAATATATAGGAGTAGCTTTGAATTCATTTATACACTTTTTATTCCAAGGCTTCTCTTAATTTAAAGGAGGAGTTTGATGAAACTTGAAATGGACAGAGAAGAATTAAAAAGGTTATTACTTTACGGTTCACAAAAGGGAATAGATGAAATAATAGAGGATATACATCCAGCAGACATATTAGATGTACTACATGAAATAGAGGCTGTAGATGTAATCAAAATACTTCATAGAATACCAGAATGGTTAATCGCAGAAGTTATAGACGAAGAAGATGATGAAGAAAAATATGCACTTTTGGTGAATTTTTCCGAGAAAAAGCAAAAAAATATATTAAAAGAAATGTCATCTGATGAAATCGCAGACTTGCTAGGTAGCTTAGATGAAATTGAATCTAAGAGAATTTTAGATAACATGCCAGTTGAAGAAGCTGAAGATGTTAAACAATTGCTTACTTATGCGCCAGATACAGCTGGTGGTATAATGGCAACAGAATATATTTCAATTAAAGAAAATATGACTGTGAAAGAAACATTAAAATATCTTCAAAAAGTTGCTCCAAATGCAGAAAGTGCATATTATCTGTATGTTGTAGATGAAGATGAAAAGTTAAAGGGTGTTGTATCATTAAGAGAAATAGTTGTAAGTCCTTTTGATACAATAATTATTGATGTTTTAAATAGCAACGTTATAAGTGTTCATCATGACATGGACCAGGAAGAAGTTGCACATAGATTTGAAAAATATGGGTTTTTAACAATGCCTGTTATAAATGATGAAAAGCAGATGTTAGGTATTGTAACCGTTGATGATATAATAGATGTTTTAAGAGATGAAACAACTGAGGATATACATCGTCTAGGTGGAGTAGGTGAAAGCGAAAAGGTTAATGGAACACTTTTTGAATCTGTAAGAAGTAGGCTCCCATGGTTATTTGTTAATTTACTTACTGCTATGTTAGCTTCAGCAACAGTAAGTATGTTTGAAGGAACTATAAGTAAAGTTGTTATATTAGCTACATTTATGCCAATAGTTGCAGGAATGGGTGGAAATGCAGGAACTCAGACATTAACAATAGTTGTTAGAGGATTAGCCCTAGGGGAATTAAATTTTGAAAATGCTAAAAAGATTTTCTTTAAAGAAATAGGTGTAGGTTTAACTAATGGACTTTCAGTTGGGATATGTATTTCTATAATAGGTGGATTATGGTCTGGAAAACCTGTATTTGGATTAGTTATTGGACTGGCTATGATTTTAAATATGACAGTAGCTACGACAGCAGGATTTTTAGTTCCATTGACACTTAAAAAATTAAAAATAGATCCAGCATTAGCATCAGCAGTTTTTGTAACAACAGCTACTGATGTTTTAGGATTTTTCTTTTTCTTAGGATTAGCAACAGTATTTATACAATATTTAATATAAGAGAAAAGAAGCTCTTTAATTATTTTGAGCTTCTTTCCTCTTATATTTTTTTATCAGAAAAATTAGGAAAACCAATTGACACAGCGGTATAACAATTAATTTTAGATTTAATAAAAATAGTATAGCCTACTTTATCACATAAAGATTTTACTAGATAAAGTCCAAGACCAGTAGATTTAGTATTAACTCTTCCATTATTTCCTGTAAAGCCTTTATTAAAAACCCTTGAAAGGTCTTCTTGTTTAATACCTATGCCATTATCATATATTGTAAGAATAAGATTATTATTTTCTATATGGCATCTTATTAAGATACATCCATTGTAATTAACATACTTTATAGAGTTACTTATTAATTGATCAATTACAAAAAATAGCCATTTTTCATCAGTTAATATGTAATAATCTAAATTGATAAGTTTCAATTTAAGCTTTTTTGATATGAAATACTTAGCATGTTTACTTATAACCTTTTCTATTATTTTTTTTACATTAACATTTGATATTATAAAATCTTTATCAAAATCATCTAATCTGGTTAAATAAAGTAATTTATTTAAAGAATCATCTATATTCCTAACTTGAAAATCAATGTCTTTAAGAGTTGGTTCAAAGCTCAAATCCATATTTTCATCTATAATTAGTTTAATTATAGAAATAGGGATTTTTATATCATGAATCCATAATGTTATTAATTCCTCATTTTCAGTATATCCATCTATAAAAGTTTTCAAAGTATCTTCATATATCATATTTTGAGATTTAAATAAATTAAGATATAAACTCTCTTCATAAGTTTTATTTAGTTTAGATAATTCATTGAAATTTTTATTTTCTAAAGATGAATATAGTAATACTAAAAATTTTTTTCTTTTATTATATAAATACAACAAGTATAAAGAAGAAAATAAAATATTAATTATGAATATGTATGAGAATATGTTAAAGATATCTCCTGTAATAGGAGAACAAATGATAATTAAATATAAAAATACTAAAAAACTGGTGTCAAATATAAAAAAGGTTTTATTGTCCTTAATAAATTTTAAAAAATTCATTTAACTGATTATATATCCTATGCCACGTTTTGTTTCAATAAAATTTTCTAATCCCAGTTCTTTAAGTTTACCTCTTAACCTATTTACATTTACAGTTAAAGTATTGTCATCTACGAAACAAGAGCTATCCCAAAGTTTTTCCATAATTTTATCTCTAGAGACAATTTGTTTATTATATTTCATAAGAATATAAATAATTTTAAGTTCATTTTTAGTAAGTTCTATAGATTGATCATTATAATGTACAATGCCTTGAGTTAAATCTAAAGTTACATCATTATGTACCAAAATATCATTAGATTCACTTGTGAAATTATAGCTTCTTCTTAAAATAGCATTAACTTTTGCTAAAAGCACATCAAAAGAAAAAGGTTTGCTAATGTAATCATCTGCACCGAAGTTAACTCCCATTATTATGTCCATATTAGAATCTCTAGAAGAGATAATAATTATAGGTACTTTTGAAATTTTTCTTATTTCATTACACCAGTAAAAACCATCATAGAAAGGCAAATTTACATCTAAAAGAATTAAATTGGGATTAAATGCTTTGAATTCTGGCAAAATATTTTGAAAGTTTCCCACAGCTTTTGAATTATGACCCCATTTGTTTAAATGAATAGTTAATTGATTAGATAAATCTAAATCATCCTCCACTATAAGTATCTTAAACATAATACACCGTCCTTACCGTAAAAATACATTTTTTACTTACAATACAATTATAAATACATTTCTCTTTATAATAAAGTAAAAATAGAAAATAAACATTACAATATAACAAAAATGTAAGTTTATAGGTACAGTTTGTTATGTAATGAAATGGATAGGGTGCTAATAAGGCGATAAAATATAAATAGATTCAAACATAAATGACTAGGGGGAGAAATTATGAATAATATTTTAAAAATAAAAAATGTAACTAAAAAGTATGGAACAAGGACTGTGCTTTCAAATATTAATTTCACTATGAATGAAGGTGAAATTATTGGCTTAGTTGGACCAAATGGAGCAGGAAAAACAACTATTATGAAAATAATAACTGGACTTACTACTAAGTATGATGGAGAAGTATTTATACAAGATGAAAATATTATGAGCATGAAAAAAAGTAAAACAAAAAAAGTAGGATGTGTTATAGAAACTCCAGGATTATATCCTAATTTGACTGGATATGAAAATTTAGAGTTTTTCTCTCAAATATCAGGAGTGAAAAATAATGATGAAATTTCTACAATTGTAAAGATGCTAGGCTTAGAAGATGCCATTAATAAAAAAGTAAAAACATATTCTTTAGGTATGAGACAAAGATTAGGTATTGCACAGGCAGTACTGTCATATCCGCCATTACTTATACTTGACGAGCCAACTAATGGATTAGATCCAAATGTAATAATAGAGATAAGAAAATTTATAAAATATATTTCAGAAAAAAAGAAAACTACAGTTTTAATATCAAGTCACATACTTTCAGAAATTGAGATGCTTTGTGACAGAGTTATATTTATGCAAAAGGGAGAAGTAATTAGATGTGAAGATTTAAAAAACAAAGGTGATGAAATAGCTACTACTGTTTTTGAAACTAAAAATATAGAAGAATTTAAAAGATTTTTTAAAGAAAAAAATATAGAGTTTTCAACTGAAGATGTAGATAAAGTAAAAATACAAAAAAATAAAATTGAGATTCAACAAATTATAAAAGAACTTATAAATGATGAAATTTTATTTACAAGTGTTTATGAAGAGAAGGAAAGTTTAGAAGAAAAATTTATGAAAACAGTAGGCGGTGATATAAATGTTTAAATTATTAAATTTATCTTGGAAAACTATTAAAAACATACTTCAATCTAAACAATATATTTTAGGAACAATATTATGCTTTATATATTCGGCTATGTGGATTTTCTTTATACAACCTGGTGGATATGATATTAATTGTTATAATTTTGAATTTTTGCGTATGTTATATGTTGGCATAGTATATCTAAGCTTTTTAGTATTAGCAAATGATATAGAACATAATACAACAAAAACAATATTTTCAGGAGTTTTTACAAGAACAGAAATAATGATTTCTAAAATAATTTCTTTAATTTTATTAGGGGTAATAGTGTGGATTACAACAGAGGTTAACGGATTGTTTGCAGCACTTTCAATACCTAATAAATTAGGCGTTGAAAGTTTTGTACATTTAAATCATCTAAGATTATTAATAGCTTTAGTGGCAACAACGTTCACTATAGGGGCATTAGCTATGGTTATAGTATCTATAACTTATGAAACAAAAATAACTGTAGTTGTAGGTAGCTTGATTTTAGGAGTAGTAAATTTTTTGGCAGCAGCGTTTGTAGTAACGGTTAATAAGTTAGTGGAAGTACCAACAGGCTTATATATATTTACTAAAACACCTTTTTATATAACTTCTGAATTAATGAATGGAAGTAATTTAAATGGAGTATTAGTTATGATTTGCTGGGGAATAGCATTTTTTATAATTTCCTTATTAATAATGAATAAAAGAGAAATTAAATAATTTGTAAAAGGAGTAAAATAGATATGAATAAAATTTTTGATTTAACTTTAAAGGAAAGAAAAGTATTTAAGGAAAATAGAAACATATTATTAATTATAATAATATGTTGTTTAATGGCTATATTGGGAAGCCGTAATATAGAAAGTTTTTCAGGGAGTTTTAACAACATGTTGTCCTATGGAATCTTAATAACTAATTTTTTCATATTAGGAAAAGGTTTTGAAAAAAATGTTAATAGAGTACTATACTCAGGAGTTTATAGTAGATTTCAAATATTTCTATCTAAATTAATATCAATAATTATAAATTCAATTATATTTTATATAGCACTTATTTTAGGAATTATAATTGTTAGTATCATTTCTAATACAGGTTTAGATTCAATGAATTTTATAAATAGTATAAAAGATTTATCATATTTTATTCTTTATAGCTGTAGCTTAGCTTTAAGTATATTTTTAATAACTATGTTAGCTGATAATAGTAATATTGGTGCAATAGTAACTTATATATGCTATTTTGATTTAATATTAGCTCTTTTCGCAAATGCGTTACAATCTTCAAGACTAAGTGATGGTGTAAAAACAATAATAGAAAATTTACCATTTTATTCAACTAATATGATGTTTCAAAGTAAAATATATACTTTTTCTCAAGTTAGTGTATTAATTATATTTAGTATAGTTATATTTGCAACTAATTGTTATATATTGCATAAAAAAGAATTATAATATAATATATAACATTAAAAATATAATTTAACAGTTTTAAGGAGAAGTTATATGGATAACATACTTGTGGTAGATAATGTTAGTAAGATTTATGGATTTGGAAATAATAAATTTAAAGCACTTAAAAACATAAGTTTTACTGTTAATAAGGGAGAATTTATAGGTATAATGGGACCTTCAGGGTCAGGAAAAACTACATTACTAAATATAATTTCTAGTGTGGATAGTATTACAGATGGAAGTGTTCTTTTAAATAATATAAACATAAATAAACTTAATGATAAGGAAATATCAAAACTTAGACAAGAGGAGTTAGGATTTATATTTCAAGAGACAAGCCTTTTAGATTCTTTAACCATAAAAGAAAATATAATATTACCATTAACTTTTAAAAATGAGAAAGTAGAAGTAATGGAAAGGAAGGTTGAAGATTTAACTAAAAAATTAGGCATTTATGATGTGTTAAGTAATTATCCTTATGAAATTTCAGGTGGTCAAAAACAAAGAGCTGAGGCTTGTAGAGCAATTATAACAAATCCATCATTAATTTTAGCAGATGAACCAACAGGATCACTTGATTCTAATAGTTGTAAAATATTTTTAAGTAATTTACAAAATTTAAACAAGGAATATAAGATAACAATAATTATGGTTACACATGATCCACTGGCAGCTAGTTATGCAGATAAAATTTTATTTATAAAAGATGGAAGAATATTTACTGAAATAGTAAAAGGTGAAAGTAAAGAAGAGTTCTATTTTAAAATAACAGATATGATTGCGATGCTTGGAGGAATAAAAAATGAAATTTGTTAAAGTCTTTCTTAAAAATTTCAAGAAAGATTTTGCAAGTTTTAAAGAATATTTTTTTATATTAATTTGTTATGTTTTTGCTATATGTACATTAATTATTATAGGTGATAAAAATTTTTCTAAAGAAATAGGTATTTTTTTTATTATATTAATTATTTATTCAATTATAATTTTTACAATTATTTTTGGTATTCTTTTAGGAGTAAGTAATGTTAATTTAGTAAACAGAATAAAAAAACAAATAGGTGTATATAGAATACTTGGTGTTAGAAAGAAGAGGGTTTATTTTTTCTTTTTAATAAAAAAATTAATAGTATTGTTTATAGCTTTAATTTTAGGAATATTTTTAGCAACCATATTATCAAAATTAATGTTAATGATTATTTTTACTTTATGTAAAAATAAGCAATATGCTTCAATAAATATAAACTTTAAAGAGTTAATAATTACATTAATAATTATAAGCATATTTTTTATAATTTCGGAAATTAAAAGTTATAAACTTATAACAACATGTGAATTGATAGAATTATTGAAAAATAAAAAAGAAAAAGTTATGTGTAAAAATCAATCTATTTTTAAATGTACTTTAGGAGTAATACTAATAATTACATCATATGTTTTAGCACTTACTTCATTAATGGGCTCTTCATTAAATTTTTGCTTTTTAGTGCTAATTATGAATGTAACAGGTACTTATTTTTTCTTTTTTAGTACCATAGTTATCCTAGTAAGTGTTTTGAAAAAGTCTAAAAAATTATATTATAGAGGAGAAAATTTAATATTTATATCTGATATAAGTAATAAATTGAGTAGTAATGCTAAAATCTTAACTATTAACACTGTAGTAATAGCTTGTGCAGTAACTATTTTGAGTATTACATCTTCCATATATTATGATACAGTAAAAAATTCTAAAAAAGATTATAAATTTAGTTTTGTGATTATAAAGGATGATACATATAAAAATGATTTAGATGATATCTTTACAAAATATGAAAATAATAAGATTGTATTAGATAAAACAATAAAAACAATAAGATTTGATAATAAATACTATTTAAATCAGGAATTAGGTAGTAAAAGTGGAATTGTTGAAAGTTATATGGATTTTATTAGCGAAAGTGACTATAGATATATCTCGAAAGTTAAAAATATTAATATAGTAGAATTTAAAAGTGACGAATGTATTATATTTAAACAGTCAGCAGGAGTAGGGCTTCATAATTTTATAGAGGGAACTTATTTACAGAGCAGTAAAGATAATACTAAATTAAAAATAAAAAAACAATATAATGAAGGATTAATAAATAAAAGAGTAGGTATGGATTTAGTTGTAGTTAAAGATGAAATTTATAATAAAATTAAATCTTTAGGTAAAACAAATGTATATAGGCTTATAGATGTGAAAAATGAGAATAATAGTTTAGCTATATATAATGAATTAAAGGCTAAAAATTTAGATTTTAATTCATATGTTGGACGTTATAAAATGGATTTAAACACTTACGGACCAATACTTTTTTTAGGTGGATTTATGTTTTTAATTTTAATTATATGTAATGGCGGAACTATTTTATTAAGGCAAATAAATAGTGTATATAGTGAAAAGGAAAAATATTTTGCATTGAAAAATTTGGGCGTATCAAATGACTCAATAAATAAAATTATAAATAAAAAAATAAAAACCATATTTATAGTGCCCTTAATAATTGCAACATTAGATAATATTTTTGTAAACTTAATAGTAGAAAAATTAATGGGTAGAAGTATATTTATACCTTCTTTATGCAGTCTTATATGTTGTTATAGCATATATATATTCATAGGATATTTTGGAATAAAATATTATAAAAATGCAGTGAAATTTTATTAAGGATGAAAAATATAAAATAACTATTTATTTTATATTTTTTTATTTGAAAAGTTTTAAATAAGTATGTAGAAAGGTTTTAAATTTAATTTTATTTATAGTAAAATAAAGTTAAATTTATTTTTTTATTTAGTAGTTTTATATATTTTATTCTAAAATATATAATTATGGAAATAATTAAAATAGTATTTAGATGTTTTATGAAAAATTTGAAATATATGTTTAAAATAGAGTTATGAATTTAAAAAGCTAAATAAAAATTAATTCTTTTGACACAAATAGTATAATTTGGAATATAAAAATTAAATCACATATGGTGTATAATATAAAAAGTAATTATTTTAGGAGGAGAATAGGTTTTGAGTGTAAAAAAGATATTGATAAATGGGTTAGCTGGAATTTTATTAATTTCAGGTATTGCCATGATAGCTATGGGAACTAGTAATAAGTTTAAAACTAAAAAAGCACAAGATAAGTATATTCAAAGTTTTGAAAAAAGTGTAAAAGAAGGGCAAATAAAGGATACAACTGTTCTTGGAATTCTTGAAATACCTAATATTGGATTAAAGGTAGCAGTTAAAGAAGGAACAGAGGAAGATACAATAGATTATGCTGTAGGCCATTTTTTGAATACTGCAATGGCAGGTGAAAATGGAAATTTTGCATTAGCTGGACATAGAAATTATTCTACAGGAGAGTTCTTTTTAAAATTAGATCAACTAAAAAAAGGTGATATAATAGAATTTACTACATATGATTCAAACTATACTTACGAGGTAAGTGGTAGTGAAATTGTAAAGCCTAATAATATGGATGTTTTAAAGGAAACTTCAACTCCTACAATAACACTTGTAACATGTAGTGACGATGGAAGTGAGAGGTTAATTATAAAAGGTAATCTTAAAAAGTAATTAATAGTTAAAAGTATATAAATAAAAATAAGAGAGGAGGATGGATATGAATGAAAATTTACATAAAGAGGACTTAGGAAAATTTGTTCATCTTCATGTACATACAGGATATAGTCTTTTAGATGGTTCAGGTAAAATAGATAAATTAATTGAAAAAACTAAAGAATTAGGAATGAAAAGTATAGCAATAACAGATCATGGCGTTATGTATGGATGTGTAGACTTTTATAAAGCAGCTAAAGGAGCAGGTATAAAACCTATAATTGGTTGCGAAGTTTATGTAGCATCAAACTCTATGCTTATTAAAGATAATCGTAGCGAAAATAAAACAAACCATTTAGTGTTACTTGTTAAAAATGAGCGTGGATATGAAAATTTAATGGAGATAGTGTCTAAGGCATCTATAGAAGGATTCTATTATAAACCAAGGATAGATCATGAATTTTTACAAAATCATAGTGAAGGAATTATAGCATTAAGTGCATGTTTAGGTGGAGAAGTTCAATCACATTTGCTTAATAATAACAAAGAAAAGGCAAAAGAGGCGGCATTAAGATTCAAGAGCATATTTAAAGAGGACTTTTATTTAGAACTTCAATATCATAATCTTGAAGACCAGTTAAAAGTAAATGAAATGCTTATAGAGTTATCTAAAGAATGTGATATACCATTAGTTTGTACAAATGATATACACTATATAAATAAAAAGGATGCTAAATCTCATGATGTTCTACTTTGTATACAAACAGGAAAAACAGTGGAAGAAAAAGATAGAATGAGATATCCATCTAATGAATTCTATTTAAAGTCCCCAGGAGAAATGGAAAAAACATTTGGATATATACCAGAAGCTTTAGAAAATACAGTTAAAATTGCAGAGATGTGTGATTTTGATTATGAATTTCATAAATCTAAATTGCCTAAATTCCCATTACCAGAAGGCGTTGAGGCTTATGAATACTTAAAAAAAGTATGTTATGAGGGATTAATAGAAAAATATGATGCTTTTAATGGACTAAAAGATAAAGATTTGAACTATGAAGAAGTTAATTTAATTGGGAAAAAAAATAAACAGGCCAAAAATCTTATAGATAGATTAGAGTATGAACTTGGAATAATCAGAGAAATGGGGTATGTAGATTATTTCTTAATAGTTTGGGATTTTATAAAATTTGCAAATGAAAATGGTGTACCAACAGGACCTGGTAGAGGTTCGGCAGCAGGTGCTATAGTTGCATATACATTGGATATAACTAAAATTGACCCTATAAAATATGGACTTATATTTGAAAGATTTTTAAATCCTGAAAGAGTTAGTATGCCCGATATAGACTCAGATTTTTGTTATGAAGGAAGACAAAAGGTTATAGATTATGTTGTTGAAAAGTATGGTAAAGACAATGTATCTCAAATTATAACTTTTGGAACTATGGCTCCAAGAGCTTGTATAAGAGATGTGGGAAGAGCTATGGACTATCCTTATGCAGAAGTTGATAGAATAGCTAAAATGATTCCAACAGTTTTAAATATAACAATAGAAAAAGCGCTAGAAATGAATCCAGAGTTAAAACAAGCCTATGATGATGAAGAAAGAGTTAAAGAACTTATAGATGTAGCAAAGGATTTAGAAGGGCTTCCAAGACATAGTTCAACTCATGCTGCTGGGGTAGTTATAGCATCTAAACCTCTTGTAAGCTATGTGCCACTTCAAAAGAATGAAGAAATGATAGTTACTCAATTCACAATGGGAACTTTAGAAGAACTTGGACTTTTAAAAATGGACTTTCTTGGATTAAGAACATTAACTGTAATGAGAGACTGCGTTAAATTTATAAAAGAAAATAGAGGAATTGATATAGATTTAGACAAGATTGATTTAGATGATCAAAATGTTTATAAGATGATAGGTGAAGGCAAAACTGTAGGGGTATTCCAACTGGAGTCTGCTGGTATGACGAGTTTCATGAAAGAGTTAAAGCCAGACTCACTAGAAGATATTATAGCTGGAATAAGTCTTTATAGACCAGGCCCTATGGCTGAAATACCTAGATATATAGAAAGTAAAAGAAGTCCTGATAATGTTCAGTATGAAACAAAGGAACTTGAAGACATACTAGATGTAACCTATGGAGTTATGGTTTACCAAGAACAGGTAATGGAAATAGTTAGAAAACTAGGCGGCTATTCACTAGGACGAAGTGATATGGTTAGAAGAGCCATGTCGAAGAAAAAACATAAAGTAATGGAAGAGGAAAGAAAAAACTTTATCCATGGTATTGTAGATGATAGTGGAAATGTTGAAGTGCCAGGTTGCATTAGAAATGGTATTTCAGAAGAGGCTGCTAATAAAATATTTGATCAAATGATGGACTTTGCCTCTTATGCTTTCAATAAAAGCCATGCTGCTTGTTACGCTGTAATAGGATACCAAACAGCCTATTTAATGAGATATTATCCAGCAGAATTTATTGCAGCAATGTTAAACTCTGTGAAGGGAATTAATGAAAAGGTAGCATATTATATTAGATTTGCTAATCAATTAGGTATAGAAGTATTTCCACCGGACATAAATGAAAGTTATTCTGATTTTACGGTAAATGAAAACAGCATAAGGTTTGGACTTTCAGCAATAAAAAATGTTGGTGAAAATGTTATAGAATCTATTGTTAAAGATAGGGAAGAAAAAGGGGAATTTACAGGATTTATGGATTTTTGCAATAAGATAGATACATCTATTGTAAATAAAAGAGCCGTGGAAAGCCTTATAAAGTCTGGTGCATTTGATTCTTTAGGAATTTATCGTTCTAAACTTTCAGCAGTATATGAAAGAGTTTTAGAGGGGGTAAATAACGAAAGAAAGAGAAATGTAAAAGGACAAATAAGCTTATTTACTGATATATTAGATGATGAGGCAAACTCAGAAGTAGATTTCCCAGATATAAAAGAGTTTAATAAAAGAGCAATTTTAGCTATGGAAAAAGAAATGACAGGAATATATTTATCTGGTCATCCATTAGATGATTACGAAAAATCTTTGAAAATGCAGACAAGTCATAATATATCAGATTTACTTAAAGGTGAAAACTTAGAGGATAATATAGATATAGAAGAAGATACCTCTAAAGTAAGTGATAATGATAGGGTTATAGTTGGTGGATTAATTTCAATTGTAAATAGAAAAATAACTAAAAATAATACTATGATGGCATTTTTGACATTAGAAGATTTATATGGGGCTATAGAAGTTGTAGTTTTCCCTAAAACCTTTGAAAAATATAGAAACCTGTTAAATGAAGATGAGGTTGTATTAATTAAAGGAAGGGTTGCTGTAAGAGAAGATGAGCAAAATAAAATTTTGTGTGAACAGATAGACCCATTAGTAAATATAAGCAAGGATAAAATATATGTTCTTATAGAGGATAAAAGTAAGTTAAAATTAGCTACAGAAGAAATAAAAAGAAAATTTTTAGACTTAAAAGGGAATACACCAGTGTATTTATGTACAGCTGACGATAGAAAATCATACTTATTAGACAAAGGTTATTGGCTAGAGAATGAGTATGATAGTATAAAACTTTTAAAAGATATTTTTGGAGAAAATAACGTAAAAGTTATGGAACAAAAATAGTTACTATAGGATTCCAAAATCACATTTTAGTTAGAGTTTATAAGTTTTGGATGCCTGGAAGAACAATATATGACTCAAAAATTTTACAACATAGAAACAGCTTTTATAAACTATGGCTAAACAGAAATTACATATGTTTAGTCATAGTTTTTGCTATATATAAATTAAAGGATATGGGATTTTATGAAGGAAATAATTAATAAGAAATATTTTAATAAAAAAGATATATTAATGTGGGCTATAATTATATTGCAATGGCCAATTAGTAAAAAAATTAATAATGATTATGTACTTATTGTTTTTAATTTATTATTTTCATTTAGTATGATGTATTTAATCATTTCTTTAATAAAAGATATGGTTATTAGTGATAGAGAAAAATCTAAGATTACTAGACCTAAAAAGTTTTTTATACTAAGTTTATTATTAGGAGGCACAATATTAGGAGCTATTTGTTTATATATAAGTTTAAAAAGTATTTAATATTGCTTCAGTTTAACCGTTAATTTATTAAAAAATATCGAAAAAAGAATTAATAAAAAGGTTAAGTTTAAAAATGGTACCTATAGAGTAGACACAATAAAATATAGTGTCATCTATAGGTACTTTTTCATATAAACATCTTAAGTTGGAGAATATGGTGTATTAAAAGTAAAAGTATTTATTGAATATTACTTTTTTAACATCCAATAAGGCATAGTTGGAACTTCATCTTGATATATTGGAATCTTTACATCATTTCGTGATTTCCCATAGATAGCTTTATGATCATCCATTATCTTAGAGATTTCTGATTGACTTGATATAATGTTATCACTAAGAACTAAAGCCTGCCATCTCATGCCACATGTAGCCATTTCATATAAGGGTTTAAATCCATTTCTTTTATAGAAGTTTATTCTACGCTTACGTAAATTATTTTCAGAAGCAGAATCTTCAGAAACTGGTAGTTCTGATTCCACTATTATATATTCATTTTTGTAGTATTTTTTAAGGGCTAATAGAATTTTACTTCCTAGTCCTTTATTGCGTAAGCTTGAAGATACGCCAAGATAATCTAAGAGTAATAAATTTATATTTGGAGATTTCCAAATAGTTGCATACCCGAGCATTTGATTAGAGTGTTTATCAAATAGTCCTAATAAATCATAGTGACCAGAATTTCGAAGTTTTATAATATCAGCTAGAGGCTTTCTTTCTTGTAAGTTAAAATCCTTTTCAAACTCTTGTGTGTACCAATATGTTACTTCTGAATCTGTCATAAGACGAAGCTTTAAATCACTCATTTTCTCACTCCTATCGTTATTAAATATTTACTGATATAGTGCCAGATTTTTATTACCATTAAATGAATATATAATAATAAATTTTACAATTAACAATATTATAGCATATATAAGTTTAGTCATTTCTTTATATAGGGTTCCAAATTAAATTTTAAACTTATTCATTTATCAAATGAGAAAATTCAAATTAATATTTTATCAATAACTAACAGATTATTTTAATTAAAAGTTAATAGTGAACAGTTAAGAGTTGGGGTGATTATTACTCACTATGTTCCTAATAATACTAAACGCACTTTTTTAGGAACAGTTTTGATTGCTTTAGGTTTTATTTATATTTTTTCTTAACTGATAACAAAAATTTATTCAATAACCTAAAATATTTTTATACAAAATGTAGTGTTGAATTCTAGGTGATTCGGAGCATGTCTCACTATTTTGGTTATTCAAGTTTTGGAATAGATAATTTTAAAACTTGGATACCTAAAATAATAAAATCCTCTATGTAAAAGGATTATATAGAAGCATATTTTATTAGATTTTTAAATTTCTCATTTTGGTATTATATTTTTGATAATAGATATAGTTTATTTTATGTTTAACCCTTTAATTTTTTTAATTATACATAAATGAAAATTAAATAAATATATATATATTGTAAAGAACAAAAAAATTAGAACTTGAAATTTTATACATAGGATGTGTTAAAAACATTTAGAAAATCATTTTAATATAAATTTCTACAAAATTTGTATTGGGATTTTATAAGTGTTATTTTACATGTTCAATATTATATTAAAGGAGGCTTTTTTATGAATGCTATAGTTTTGCTTTTAGGAGCTATAGTGATATTTATTGTCGCTTATTTAACCTATGGAAGTTGGCTTGCTAAAAAGTGGGGTATAGACCTTAATAGAAAGACACCTGCACATACTAAGTTTGATAATGTGGATTATGTGCCTGCTGATGCAAGAGTTCTGTTAGGTCATCATTTTTCATCTATAGCAGGGGCAGGGCCTATAACAGGACCAATTGTCGCTTCAGTATTTGGATGGCTACCAGTGTATTTATGGATACTAGTAGGTAGTGTGTTTGTTGGAGGAGTACATGATTTTGGTTCACTTTTTGCATCAATAAGGCATGATGGAAAAAGTATAGGAGAGATAATAAAAACTACTTTAGGAGAAAAGGGAAAATTACTATTTAATATTTTTGCATGGTCTACACTAATTTTAGTTGTTGCAGCATTTACTGATATATGTGCAAGCTCATTTGCCTATGACCCAGAAAATTTAGCTGGTGCACAGGCAGGAACAGCATCAATGCTTTTTATTATATTAGCGGTAGGTTTTGGATTTTTTGTTAATAAAAAGGGTAAAGGTGTAGGTATATCAACGGTAGTTGGAGTTGTTTTGTTATTTCTATGTGTATGGATTGGATACTTATTCCCAATAATTAAATTATCTAAAGGAGCATGGATGGTAGTACTTATAATATATATAGCAGTAGCATCAATTTTACCAGTTTGGATATTGCTTCAGCCAAGAGATTATTTATGTTCATTTTTACTATATTCAATGCTAATTTTAGGGACAATAGGTATATTTGTAAGTAATCCTACTTTAGAAATTGCAAGCTTTGCAGGGTTTACAACTGCAAAAGGTGAAACATTATTTCCATTTTTATTTGTAACTGTAGCTTGTGGTGCAGTTTCTGGTTTTCACTCTCTTATAGGTTCTGGAACATCTTCAAAACAAATAAATAAAGAGGGAGATGCAAAACTTATAGGTTATGGTGCAATGCTTATAGAGGGAATAGTTGCAGTTATAGCATTAATAGCTGTAGCATCATTTAAAGGTGTAGAGGGTGCACCAGCAGCTGTATTTGCTAGTGGTATTGCAAATTTTATGGGTAGCTTTGGAGTGCCAGTAAAAGTAGGAAAAGTTTTTATTATGCTAACATTTGCATCCTTTGCACTAACTAGTTTAGACTCGGCAACAAGAATAGGAAGATATATTTTCCAAGAAACTTTTTCAGATTCTGATGAAAAAATAAAAAAAGTTTGTTGTAATAAATGGTTTGCTACTATAGTAACGGTAGCAGCATCAGGATTGTTAACATTGTATGGATATACTAAAATTTGGCCTATATTTGGATCTGCAAACCAACTTTTAGCAGCGTTAGCATTATTAGCACTAAGTACATGGCTTATGAAGGTTGGAAAAAATTATACTATGGTAATAATACCTATGATATTTATGTTTATAGTAACAGTATCAGCACTTTTAATATTAATATATCAGAACCTGTTTACAGGTGGTAGCATAATCTTAGGAATATTAGGGGCATTATTGTTAATAGTAGCAATAATGTTATTGATAGAGTCATATAGACAATTAAAAAAATTGAAAAACAATATAAAAACTAATTAAAAAACAAACTAATTTTAAATTTATTATATAAAGAAACTAGCAGTTAATAACATAAATAGCTAGTTTCTTTCAAATTTTATATTGTAATTAATTTGATAGGAGAGTTTTAATATGGATGCAATAACTTATATAGAAAAGTTAGAACAAATGTATGAAAAAAATTTTCAAGTTATAAAAAATAAAATAATTTGTAAAAAAAGGTATGATTTATATGCACATTATAAAAACATTGAAGGAAGAACTTTGATAACTAAAAATGATATAATTGATAAATTTGAGGTGAATGAATATTGTCTTGTTAGAAAAGTTGATAATTTAGACGAAAAAATAATAAATGAATTGTTGCAACATAGTAAAAACCTAATAAAAGAGATTGTAAAACCACACATAGAACATAAAAAAAGTAATATCACATTAATATTGCTTTGTAAGAAACCCCTTTTTCAAAATACTGTACAAGCTATAAAGAAATTCAAATGTGAAAAAATCCATTGTTTTTATCTTTGTGGTATAACAGAGGTAAGGTTAGTTGTTATTGATATAGCAAAAGAAAGAGCGTATATCAGCAAGAAAGCAAAAGAATTGGGTAAGATATACTTAAATAAATTAGAAAATACTGTATAATAGTATATTTAAAGATTAATATCTTATTCAAAATATAATCTAATAAATCTCTATAAATTGCTTTATAATAATATATAGAACAACAATGCTAAGATGTATTTATATTTTTTATGTTGGAGAATATAAATACATACAAATTAATAAACAAAAATTTTAAAAGTTATTGATTAAATCTTTTAATTTGCTTAAAATTTAAAGTATAAAGTTATGGAAATTTTTGTTTTAAAATTTATATTTTTGGTCAAATTAATAAGAGAAAAATTAATTTGTTAATATGAAGACTTAAAAAGATTTCTTTAAGTTTAATTAACAATAAAATGTTATATTATTCTAAGAGGCACATAATTTAATTTGTCAAAATTTTAATTTAATTATTACAATGCTAAAAAATTTATATAAATAATTTTTAAATTTAACAATATATAATTAATAATAAAAATTAAGAAGCAAAGGAGGCGTTATTAATGAAAACTATAGGTGTTTTAACAAGTGGTGGAGATGCTCCAGCTATGAATGCAGCAATAAGAGCAGTAGTAAGAATGGGTACAGATAATAACTTAAGAGTTTTAGGAATACAAAATGGATATAATGGTCTTATAGAAGGCGATATTGTTGAAATGCAAAGATTTTCCGTATCAGATATAATTCACAGAGGTGGAACAATACTTAAAACTGCTAGAAGTGAAGAATTTAGAACTCCAGAGGGAAGAGAACGTGCTAAAAAGGTAATGGATATCTTTAAAATAGATGGTCTTGTGGTAATTGGTGGTGATGGCTCTTTTAAAGGAGCTAAGCTTTTATCAGAGTTAGGTGTACCGGTAATAGGAATACCAGGAACAATAGATAACGATTTATCATATACAGATTACACAATAGGTTTTGATACAGCATTAAACACAATATTAGATTGTATAAATAAAATTAGAGATACATCTACTTCACACCAAAGAATTAGCATAATTGAAGTTATGGGCAGAGAATGTGGAGATTTATCTTTATTTGCAGGAATTGCAGGTGGAGCAGAAAGTGTAATAATACCAGAAGTAGAATTTAGTTTTGAAGAAATATGTACATCTATATTTGAAGGGAAGAGAAGAGGAAAACTCCACAATTTAATAATATTAGCAGAAGGTGTTGCAAAAAATATAGGCGGAGCAGAAAAATTAGCTAAAGATTTAGAAGATGTAACTGGTCTTCAATGTAGAGCAACAGTTCTTGGATATATTCAAAGAGGTGGAAATCCAAGTGCATTTGATAGAATACTTGCTTCAAAATTAGGAGTAAGAGCTGTAGAGCTTTTAATGGAAGGTGCAAGTGGGAGAGCTGTAGGAACTAAAAATGGTCAAATAATAGATATGGATATAAAAGAAGCTTTAGAAATGGAAAAAGTCTTTGATAAAAGATTGTATCATATAGCACGAATTTTATCATACTAATAAACTGTATGATAAAAATATTATTAAACTTAATGAAAAAATATTAAATCAATAGGAGAGAAATAGGATAAACAAAAGTTTAAGTCTATTTATTAAGGAGGCAAGAAAAATATGAAAAAAACTAAAATAGTATGCACCATAGGACCAACAACAGACAATAAAGAAATTATAAAAGAGCTTATGAAGTGTGGGATGAACGCAGCGAGACTTAATTTTTCTCACGGTAGCCATGATGAACATAAAAATAGAATCGATATGATAAAAGCGGCTAGAAGTGAACTGAAAAAATATATAGCTATAGTATTAGATACAAAGGGCCCAGAAATTAGAACACATAAATTTGAAAATGGAACTGTAGAATTAATACAAGATACTGAGTTTGTTATATATTGTAAAGAAGAAATTATAGGTGATGAAACTAAATGTTCTGTTACTTATGGAAATTTATATGAAGATGTTGAACCTAAAGACACTATATTGATCAATGATGGTCTTGTTGCCTTAGAGGTTCAAAGAATAGAAGGAACTAAAGTATATACAACAGTTAGAAACACTGGAATTATTGGTGATAATAAAGGTATTAATGTTCCTAATGTGGCAATAAAGCTACCAGCATTAACTGAAAAAGATATATCCGATTTAAGGTTTGGAGCTGAAAATGATGTTGATGTAGTAGCTGCTTCATTTATAAGAAAAGCTTCTGACGTTTTAGATATAAAAAAAGTTCTATCTAAGGCCGGAGCTGAACATATACAAGTATTTTCTAAAATAGAAAATAGACAAGGTGTAAATAATATAGATGATATTATAAAATTTTCTGATGGAATAATGGTTGCTAGAGGTGACTTAGGTGTTGAAATACCAGCAGAAGAAGTTCCTGTAGTACAAAAGATGATAATAGAGAAATGCAATATAGCTGGCAAGCCTGTAATAACAGCAACTCAAATGTTAGATTCTATGATAAGAAATCCAAGACCTACAAGGGCAGAAGCTTCTGACGTTGCAAATGCTATATTCGATGGAACAGATGCTATAATGTTAAGTGGAGAAACTGCAAATGGAAAATATCCAGTTGAAGTTGTAAAAACAATGGCAAATATTGCAAGAACAGCAGAAAATTATATAAATTATGATTCAAAATTGAACTATAGTAGAAAGAGTCATATACCAAATGTTTCAAATGCTATAAGTTTAGCTACTTGCACAACAGCGGCAGAATTAAATGCATCAGCAATAATAACTGCAACACAAAGTGGCCATACAACTAAACAAGTATCTAAATATAGACCTAAGTGTCCAATAATAGCAGTAACACCAAGTGAAAGAGTTGCTAGAAGCTTAGCATTAAATTGGGGCGTTTATGCTATACAAGCAGAAAAAATAGATAATACAGATGAACTTATGGAAAACTGTGCAAAAGTTTCATTAGAAAAAGGATATGTAAAAAGAGGGGATTTAGTTGTAATGGTAGCAGGTATCCCAGCTAACTTTGTAGGAAGTACTAATATGATGAAAGTTCATGTTATTGGGGATATATTAATTCAAGGAACAGGAACTATAGAGACTACAGCTTATGGAACAGCATTATGTGTAGATAATGTTAAGGAAGCAGTAGATAATATAGATGAAGGAGAAATTCTTGTAGTAAAAAGATTAGGTAGAGAATACTGTGATGTTATAGATAAAGTTTCAGGAATAATTGTTGAAGAGGATGAGATGAGTTCAAGTGTAGTTATTGATTGCACAGCAAAAGATATTCCAATAATATATAGTGCAGTGGATGCCATGGAAATAATAAAGACTGGAGCATTTATAACACTGCATTCAAATAAAGGTGTAGGAATAGTTTACTCTGGAAGAGCTAATATAAGTCACTAAAAATTTAAAGAAAAATATATAAAATATTTTATATATTTCATCCGTTTAAAAAAAATTAACATAGAAATAAATATAAAAAAATAAAATCTACTGTTTATTGTATTATTTTTTTGATATAATATTATATTGTATTTTAATTTATTTATGTTATTATAGTGAATAAAGTTGTAAAAACATGGATAAAATTAAAAAGAATATAATAGGCAACTGATTTATTATTGACACCCATTACGGGTGTTTTTTTATTTTAGTATAGTAATATAGGGATACAATTAACTTTTAACTAAAATAATCTGTTAGTTATTGATAAAATATTAATTTAAATTATAATAAAGAATTCATAAAAATACACGAGTAAAAGCATATATGTAAAACAAGTTTTAAAAAAAATCTAACTAAAAGTAATTTAAGTAGGTGAGTGTAATGAAAAAACAAATTAAAAATTTTTTTAAGCCCAAAGGCATAGGAGCTAAGTTACTAACAGTATTTTTATTAGTAACTTTTGCTATATGTACATCTTTATCTGTGATATCAAGTTTTATAGCTAAAAATGCATTAAATAGGTTATTGAACTCGACATTACCACAAACTACAGAAATGAGTTCAAAATACATACATGAAAAATTAGAAATAAGTAAAAAAGCTGTTGAAAATTTATCAGCAAATGATTTAGTAATAGATAGCACATTATCAGTAGATGAAAAATTAAAAACATTAGAATCAGCTTTAAAGTTAAATGGATTCTTAAGAATTGGTATAGCTGATAAGAATGGAAATATTAAATTTAATGATAGTAACACTAATATAAGTAAAAGAGAATATTTTAAAGAAGCATTAGGTGGAAAAGTAGCTGTAAGTGCACCAAGTCCTAGTATTAATGAAAAAGATAATGGAGCCATAGTTAGTGCATACGCATCGCCAATAAAAGATCGAAATGGACAAGTTGTAAATGTTTTAGTTGCAATTGAAAAGGCTGATTTTTTTAATGAAATTGTAAAAAGTATTCAAATAGGAGAAACAGGAGAAGCTTTTATTGTAAGTAATGATGGTGAAATTGTAGGTGATAAAGACATTTCCCGTATAGGAACAGTAAATTTAAAAGAAGCTTGTAAAACAGAAGAAAGCTTAAAAGGTTTTGATAAAGTTTTAGACAATATGATTAAAAATGAAAAAGGTATAGAATTATACAATGATGGTAGTAAGGATATTTTTTTAAGTTATAACAATATTCTAGATACTGACTGGACATTAGGAATTAAGATAGAAAAAAATGAAGTTTTAAAGGATGTTAAAACAATACAAGTAAGTTCCTTTGTTGCAGCTTTAATTTGTTTAGTTATAGGTAGCATTCTTATAATGTATCAAATTAAATCTATAAATAAGGGGCTAAAAAATGCTACTAATGCATTAAATGTTATAGGAAATGGAGATATGACTGTCAATATAGATGAAAAGTTAATAGAAAGAACGGATGAGCTTGGAATAATGGGAAAAGCAATGAAAACTATGCAGGGTTCTGTAAGTTCTACTATAAAATCTATAAGAGAAAATGCAGAAAATATAGATAACTATAGTGAAAATCTAGCTAGTATATCTGAAGAAATGGCAAGTTCAACTGATTCAGTTGCAAATTCAATTCAAGAAGTTTCAACTGGAATTCAAAATCAATCTGAAGATATGAGTAGCATGTTTTCAATGCTTGAAGACTTTAATCATAGGATAGAAATGGTTATGTTATCTATAAATGAAATAGGAAGCGAAAATAAGGAAATTTATACTTTATCTGAAAAAAGTAATGGGGATATGCAAAAAGTTACAGTTTCAGTATCAAATGTAAATGATGGTTTTAGAAGTTTAGTTAATAAGGTAAAGTCTGTTGAAGAAAATATAAATAAAATAAATGAGATTATAACTCTTATAAATAGTATATCAGAACAAACTAATTTACTTGCTTTAAATGCAGCTATAGAAGCTGCAAGAGTAGGAGAAAGTGGAAAAGGATTTGCTGTTGTAGCAGATGAAATAAGAAAACTTGCAGAACAAAGCAAAATGTCTGCACATAGTATAACTAAATTATTAAATACTGTATTTAATGAAACAGGAATAATGGTTCAAACTACAGAAATTGTTAAAGGAGAGATAGAATCTCAAAGTGAAATTATAAATGGTGCTGTAGGTAGCTTTGAAAAAATAAAAGAAGCTGTAAATAATATAACACCTAAAATTACAGATAGTCAGGGCTTAGTAAAAGAAATAGTTACAAGTAAAGAGAGTATAAATGAAAAAGTACAAAATGTTATGTCTATATCACAAGAAATTGCAGCATCATCACAAGAAATTGCTGCAATATCAGAAGAAATGAATGCATCATCAGAAGAAGTTGCAAGTTCAGCATTAAATTTAACTGATATGACTAAAACCATGAAATGTGAAGTAGAAAAATTTAAAGTATAATAAAAAAGTGTTTAAGAATAAGATTTAAAATTATTCTTAAACACTTTTTGCGTGATAATTTAAAATATAAAGAAAATTTTTAAATGAACGATATTAATAAAGTTAAATAATAATTAACAATTTTTACATAATTTTAATAAAATTTAAATTAGGAGGTTTTTATGAAGAAAAAATATATCCATAGATTAGAATTTAAAAGTATAGGAAGTAGATTACTAGTAAGTTTTATTGGAATTATAATTGTAATATGCATATTATTTGCAACAGTATCTATAACTATAGCTAAAAAAGCATTAACTGATTTTTTAAGTACAACATTACCAGAGACAACTGCTATGTGCGCAAATTATATACATGAAAATATAAATGGTAATATGAAAGTTGTTGAAAATTTATCATTAGATAAAGATGTTAGGAGTGAATCAGTAGCTATAGAAGAAAGAGCGAAGACATTACAAAACAACTTGGAAGTAAATGGATTCATAAGAATAGGGATTTCTGATAAAAATGGAAAATTTGTAGCTAGTGATGGTAAAACAGTATTAGATATAAATGATAGAGAATACTTTAAAGATGCTTTAAACGGAAAAGTTACATTAAGTACACCAGCTAAAAGCTTAAACAAAGAAGATAATGGTGCTATTATAAATGCATACGCAGCACCAATAAAAAATGATAGAGGAGAAATAACTAGTGTATTGGTGGCTATTAGAAATGCTGAAGTATTTAGTGAAACAGTGAAAAATATAAAAGTAGGAAAAACTTCTAATGCATATATTTTAGATGCAAATGGAAATGTTATTGGATGCAATGATATAGAAAAGGTAGGAAATTTCAACTTAAAAGAAGAGGTAGAAAAGGATCCAGATTTAAAGGGCTTTAAAGTTGCATTAAATAGTATGATTGAAAAAAATGAAGGTATAGAAGCCTATAGTTCAAAGGGCAAAGAGTTCTATTTAACATATAAAGATATAGAAGGAACAGATTGGACTGTTGGTATTGAAGTAAAAAAAGATGAGGTTTTAAAAGGCATAAAAACTATACAAAATTACTCAATATTAATTTCAATATTATTTATACTATTAGGAAGTGGAATTATAATAATTCAAGTTAAGTCTATAAATAAAGGTTTAAAAGGTGCAACGAAAGCTTTAGATGTTATTGGAAAAGGGGATATGACTGTTGAAATTAATGAAGGATTAATAAATAGAACTGACGAACTAGGAATAATGGCAAAATCTATGAAGAGTATGCAAATATCTATAAGAGAAACCATAAATGCAATAAAAGAAAGTGCTCAGAGTATAGATAGTTACAGTGAAAATTTAGCAAGTATATCTGAAGAAATGGCAACGTCAACAGATTCAGTGGCAATTTCAATTCAAAATGTATCTAGTGGTACTCAAAATCAGACAGAAGATATGGGCATAATGGTTTCAATGCTTGAAGAATTCAACAATAGTGTAGAATTAGTTATGGAAGCTATAAATGAAATTGGACAAGAAAACAAAGGGATTTATAATTTATCTAAAGAAAGCAATGAAGATATGGATAGTGTTATAGTTTCATCTGAAAATGTGAATAAGGCCTTTGGAAATTTAGTGCAAAAAGTAAAGTCAGTTGAAGGAAATATAGATAAAATAAATGAAATCATAAATATTATAAACAGTATAGCAGAGCAAACCAACCTATTAGCATTAAATGCAGCCATAGAAGCAGCTAGGGTAGGAGAGAGTGGTAAAGGATTTGCTGTTGTAGCAGATGAAATAAGAAAACTTGCAGAACAAAGCAAAATGTCTGCAGGTAGCATAACGGGGTTATTAAATGCGGTATTTAAAGAAACTGGAATCATGGTAGAAACCACAGAAATTGTTAAGGGAGAAGTAGAATCACAAAGTGAAATCATAAACAAGGCTGTAGATACTTTTGAAAAAATAAAAATAGCAGTAGACAACATGAACCCTAAAATCAAAGGTAGTCAAGGCTTAGCATTAAAAATTATAGAAAGGAAAGATGTTATAAATGGTAAAGCACAAAGTGTAATGTCTGTATCAGAAGAAGTATCAGCATCATCACAAGAAATAGCAGCAATAGCTGAAGAAATGAATGCATCATCAGAAGAAGTAGCTAGTTCATCATTAAAATTATCCAATATGACTAAAATGATGAAAGAAAAGGTTGAATTATTTAAAGTAGATTAAAAGTATAAAACTCTAATTAAATTTTTAAAACTAAAGTTTAATTAGAGTTTTATTGTTATAAATTAAAATAAATATTAACTTTTAATTTTCATACATAAAATTTTCCTCAGTTCACACAATATAGATAGGTAAACCTATTATTTAAAAGAATTTAAATAAGGATGTGATTTTATGAATGGAAGTTTAAGTTGTAATGCCCAAAATTGTTTATATAATGCTAATGGATTGTGTGGTGCCAGTGTAATTAAAGTAAGAGGGGGAAATGCTGAAAGTAGTGCATTTACTCAATGTGATTCATTTGCTGAAAAGGGACTTAAAAATTCATTAGCTAATATGTTTAATATGAATATTCAAGGCGAAATAAAACAAGCATTTACTAATACGTCTATAGAAATGTATCCCAAAATAGAATGTGATGCAAGAAATTGCGTATATAATATAGGAAATGTATGTTCAGCAGATTACATACAAATCAATGGTCAAACTGCATTGTCAAGCACAAGAACAGAATGTTCAACATTTAAAAAATAGAGATTGGTATTCTTGTATATTTTTATATGTGTAAAGAAAGAACTATAGCTTTAAGAGTATAGTTCTTTCTTTTGGTGTTCTAAGGTGACAGACATTAAATATATAAAATAAATTAAATTAACTTTACATAAGGTGACACTCATTAAATATTGCAAACAAAGTATTTGAGTGACAATCATTAATTAATAATTGTCACTCAAATATAATAAGTTACTTTTATTTTTTAACTTCATTTATAAATTCAGTTACAGCTTCTTCTTTTGTAGCCCAAGATGTAACTAATCTAATAGCTGAATGAGTATCATTTATTTTTTTCCATACATAGAAGCCAAATTTTTCTTGTAATTTTTCAATCAAATTATTTTCTAGTATAGGAAAAATCTGATTAGTTGGAGAATCAATTAAAAATTCACAGTTAGCTTCTTTTAACCCATTAGCTAAATGATTTGCCATAATATTAGAATGATTTGCTAATTCAAAGTAAAGGTTATCCTTAAATAATTCCTCAAATTGTATTCCAAGAAGTTTTCCTTTTGCAAGTAGAGCACCTTTTTGTTTTAGATGATATCTAAAATCTTCTCTTAAAAAATCATTTTTAATAACTAAAGCTTCACCAAGAAGGGCACCATTTTTAGTCCCCCCAATAAAAAATGAGTCTGTAAAATCACACATATCTGATAGTGTTAAATTTGCATCTTTAACACAAAGTGCACAACCAAGTCTTGCACCATCTGCATATAAAATTAGATTATTGGATTTGCAAAATTCGCTTAGTGATTTTAGTTCATTTTTTGTATAGACAGTACCTAGTTCTGTAGGGTTAGAAATATATACAAGTTTGGGTTTGACTACATGTTCATTTCCATAAGCATTTAAAATTTCTTCAATTTTATTTGGAGTTACCTTTCCATCATTTGAATCTACTGTGATAACTTTATGTCCAGTATATTCAATTGCACCAGTTTCATTAACAGCAATATGTCCTGTATTTGCAGATATACATGCTTCATAAGGCTTTAAAAAAGCACCAATTGCAATTAAGTTTGTTTGGGTACCACCAGAAATTAGATGAATATCAATGTTTTTATTATCTATTAAGCCTTTTATTTTATAAATGGCATTTTGGGTATGTGTATCATTTCCATAACCTTCTTCTTGGGTAAGATTTGACTCTATTAAAGAGTTTAAAATTTTGGGATGAGCGCCTTCACTATAATCATTTTTAAAACTGTATAACATCATAAATCTCCTTTGTATTTATTTTTTATTTTATTTAGTTAAAATTATAAAATATTAGTTAATTGAAGTATAAGTAAAGAATTTTTAAAATTCAACTATTTTTATTTGATTTAAAAATTTAATTTAAAGTGACAGTTATTAATTAGGACGTGTCTGAAAACAAAATATCTAAAACTTATTTAGATAAAACAAAAATAGCAGCAATATAAACAAATG
>NZ_LFRG01000241.1:0-885 GCF_001573875.1 Clostridium sp. ATCC 25772 | reverse complement strand
TAGGACGTGTCTGAAAACAAAATATCTAAAACTTATTTAGATAAAACAAAAATAGCAGCAATATAAACAAATGCGAGAAAAGAAGAAGAAAGTTTATCATATCGAGTAGCAATTCTTCTAAAATGCTTCACTTTATTGAAAAAGCATTCAACTAGATGGCGCTCCTTATATATCCACCAATCACAAGGCCAAGGATTCTTTGCGTTAGATTTGGGTGGAATAGTATAGGACGCTCCTTGTGACATTATATATTCTCTAAATTCATTTGTGCCATATGCTTTATCAGCTAAAATATTGCTGCCTTGTATTTCTAAATTTGAAAGAACATCTGCAGCCTGTGTGCTGTCATGTAAATTACCAGATGACAATTGGAAGTGTACAGGATTACCAAGGGCATCGACAACTGCATGAATTTTTGTCGTATGTCCTCCATGGCTTAATCCGATATGTTGTTTTGTTTCGCTATTTATAGCCCTTTTTTAGCCCCAGCACTATGCTGGTGGGCTTTAATACATGTTGAATCTATACTTAAATTTTCATAATCTGCATCTGAGCTTAGCTCTTTAAAAATTGCTAATAAAGTACCATCATCACGCCACTTACAAAAACGACTGTATACTGTTTTCCATGAACCAAAGCGTTCAGGTAAATCACGCCATGCCGCACCGCTTCTTGCAATCCATAGTATGGCATTGAACATGAGTCTATTATCTTTTGGTGGTCTTCCTGTTTTTGCAACAGGAAATAAGTTGTTTATTTGATTCCATTGTTCATCTGATATTTCGTAACGCTTTTGTGTCATAGTTTTTACCTCATAGTTTTTTTGATATTATTATATCTAAAATTTAAATCTTTTGCACTAATTAGTTTTCAGACACACCCTAA
>NZ_LFRG01000240.1:0-691 GCF_001573875.1 Clostridium sp. ATCC 25772 | reverse complement strand
AACAGATACACTAGTTTCATCTAATGCATAAACAGTTACATCAGATGAAGATTCTAAAATAGATAGTTGGTTTCGTATTTTTTTTAAAGGCTTCTTGTTGGGCCTTATCAAATTTAGTAGGCATAGGTTGAGCTCTTTTATAAGAAATATTATTTTCAATTAATCTCAATCTAATAGCTTCTTCGGTAACTTTTACTCCAAATTCTCTTTCAATATAAAGAGCAAGAAGAGCACAAGTCCAAGTGTTAGCAACAAACCCTTTATCTATAGGAGATACATTTTTTACTGTGTAAATAAGATTTTCTATAATATCAGGAGATAATTTACCTAAAGAGCCTCCACGACACTCTTTTAAAGTGTCGAAGCCTACGGCGTTCCACTTCTTAACATAAGAAACGATTGTAGCTTGGCAAAGGCCAGTTAATGTCATTATTTCTTTATTAGAATAGTTCAAATATCTCATTATAACAGTAGTTAATATTAACCTTTGTCGGTTGTTTTCTGTTGAATTTCGTATTTCTATTAATTCTTCAATTTTAAAATTATGCAGTGTTTCAATATTTATAGCTGATCTTCCCATAATAAAATCCTTTCTATACAATATTATATTTAAAAATTTACGTATATTAAGTATTTGTAGAAAGATTTTTATTATTCAGTATAATTTTAGCTATCAACTTGGAACCCTATA
>NZ_LFRG01000024.1:0-55195 GCF_001573875.1 Clostridium sp. ATCC 25772 | reverse complement strand
AAGTCATTAAAAATAGCTTAAGAATCTGTTTTTTTATTCAACTGTAAAATTATTCAAGTAAAAACGCACTATTATAGAAAATACTTACATCCACAGGCACAAGGCACAGTGGTTTTACTCATTGCTCTATAAATTTTCATAATAAAAAAAACCTTCATCACTTAAATGAAAGTTTTTTAGAAATCAATATTCTATTTTTTACATTAAATAATAAATAGCATCAGAAAAGCTCAAATTTTCTGGTGACCAATTTCTTTTAGGACAATCTACAATTTTATATGGTACTTTTAATTCATCTATAAATTCTTTAAAATCCTCATCAAACCAAGGTGGCGTCCACGCACCTGACCTACAAATGTGTAATGAAGGAACATAAATGTCCTTTTCTAAGTCATCTATATCTATAAAATTAACATTGTATTTATTTTTTATTTCCTTGAAACATTCTGGTTTTTCTGTAGTATACGGACTATATATAATATTTGCTTTATTAATTATATTATTTTTTAAAAGTTTTCCTAACCAA
The DNA here is from genome assembly GCF_001573875.1 of Clostridium sp. ATCC 25772. Lineage (NCBI taxonomy): Bacteria > Bacillati > Bacillota > Clostridia > Eubacteriales > Clostridiaceae > Clostridium > Clostridium sp. ATCC 25772. The sequence goes on along the minus strand of NZ_LFRG01000024.1, from coordinate 54,669 downwards.
TTTGCACAATTAACTTCAAAATTAAGCGAAGATAGTCCACCATACCCTAAATCAGAATGAGCATCAAAAAGATACACCTCATTACAATCATATTTTTTAGCTATGTCATAAGACAACACATGGGAATCAGAAATGTAAACCTTTAAATTTTTATCGAATTTAAAATTTCTTTTTATTTTATTCCAAAAAATATTTGCATTTCTAGAAAGCCCAAATGATTTTTCAATACTTTTGCCTCTATTTCTGCATTGAATATAACGCTTGTACCATAAATTTATAATATTCCTATTATTCTCAATATACGAACCCCAATTTTCCTTCTGAGTATAAACAAAATAATCCCAATCAACTGATAACAAACATTTTTTCATTATAATATACCCCCTCCTCAATAACAAAATATATAAACATAATATGAGATTGAAATATTGAGGTGTATATACTCTTCCTAACTATTATTTTAATACTTTACAAATTATAGTCAAAGTTACCAAATCAAGATTAAGCTTAATAAATAGTTATATATATGGAACAACCTATAAAGCAGTATCTTTCTTTAGAAAAGCTATTCTTTCTTTTATATTACTATGCTTTGCAGATATCTTCCTTCTCCTTCTTTAAACTTCGGAGTTGCCACAAACTCATTTTTAACTAAATACTCATTAGTATAACCAAATATTTGATGCCACAATTCATTACCAATATCTTTAATTGAAACCTTATGTTTTATTGAAGTTAACTTGTCCATGCTTCTTTTTAATTCCATAAAAATTTTTTCAACACAAGGTAATATATCTAAAAGAATTATCTCCCCTATTCTCTGAATAATATCTCTTTCACTGTTTAAAAACACTGGCACATCTATATTTAAATATCCATTATCTTTATCTAGATTTAAATAATTTAACTCTATTAAAAAATTTGCTAATTTTCTTTCATTATTATTTAAATCAACATATTTTCTATTGTTTGTAAATATATTTTTTATTAAGCTACCACACTCTTTAGTAATTATATTATTAAAATCATCTAGAATATCCATATATGCGATATTTAAACTGTGAAATTCAATTCCTTCCTCAATACTTTTAGGAATCATTCTAAAATATCTATACATATCCTTTCTAAAACCATTTCCATCACCAAAACTATTAAATAAAACATCATCAGCCCTATAATTATTACTACTACATAACAATTTATTACTATGATATTCTATTTTTTCACTTTTTTCATATGCAACTATAATGTAATCTCTTTCCCCTGGTTGTGATTTTGATACAGAAAAAATATTTTTATTTGCAAAAAATTCAAAAGCCACTCCATCAAAAATCTCATCACAAATTATATGATATAGAACTCTTTCCACTGAATTAGACTTAATACAATTTAACTTTAAAATTTCATTTTCAATTTTATCACTTAAACTTATTACTCTATCTCCAATAATTTTTCCTACATCTTTTAAAAACACATCTAATATTTTTATATCCTCTTCTAAAAATACAGGAAAATTAATACTATATCCTCTATTTCTTTCATCTATAGCTCTAATTTTCTTTAGACTTAAAATTATATTTTCAACCTTTTCAACATTAATTTTTAATCTATTGCTAATTTTAAACATATCCATAGAATAAGGTTCAGACGCTGATATTATATATAATATTTCTGCTGCATATTTCTTATTGCATACATAAGAAGGGTTAAATTCATCAAATTTCCCCTCATCACCAAAATAATAAAACTCTAACTTTTTATTTACCATAATTAATCCTCCATTAAAACATAGTTTATTATTATTTTTCTTAACATTTATATCCTTTTGTATATTTAATTTCCCTACCTACATTTAAATCTATCAAATATTCGAATTATAATTTTACTACATATTAATCCTAAAATTATTCCACCTAATATATCTGTAGGATAATGAACATATAAATATAACCTTGAAAAAGCTATTAAAATTGCTATAGCAAAAAGTTCAAATGTATAATTCTTAAAATATCTATATAGTACTCCTACTACAGCAAAGGAAGATGTAGTATGTCCTGATGGAAAAGAATATGACAATGGTTTTTTAATTAAAAGATTTATAGGTGATATATCTACACATGGTCTTGGACGCTTAATTATATGTTTTAATATTCCTTCTCCTAATATTGTACTTAATATTAAAGCTCCTAATGCCATAAGACCTATATTTCTATACTTTTTATTTATAATTAATAAGCAAGAAATTACAATCCATATCATACCCAAATTACCTAAAGACGTTATTATAACCATAATTTTATCCATAATATGTACATGCATATTATCTTTTATATAATTCAGAATTAAATTATCAACCTTTTGTATGAAAAATATAATATTCATAATTAAAGTCATTTCATTCCTCCATCAATTACAGTTTAATTTATTTATATTATATAAAAAATAAAGACACTCTCTAATCAGTGTCTTTTAATAAATTATATTTAAGTATATCTATATATTATATAGCTATCATCATATATAATTTTTTATAACTTTATATTTTATACAATTTTTATCCATCTATCCTCAAAACACTTTTCCATAAATTCCGGTTTAGATAAATATGTTCTTAGTGTATCCCTTGTATATTCTGTATTATATTTTTCATTTTTATTATTTGCTAAAGATGAGTAACCTGTACCTCGTTGTAAATAATCTGATGTAGCTACTCTATATAACTTTTCTTCTTCTAATTCTCCATTTTTTAGTATTATTCTTATAATATTTTTCCCATCGTGAGCTATTACTGCACCTGATACATGCAATCTTCCTAGGTATTTACCTCTAAACCCTGCTCCCTTTCCATCTAACATACATATTTCTGATTTAAGAGATTGTTCCAGTGCTTCTTTTATATATTTCCCCTTAATTTCCATGTAAGTTGGATTTAATGGTGATGGACTTATTTCTAAAAGTTTTTTTTCTGAAACTGCACCCCTTTTTATTCCACCATTTATTATTCCACTATTTATTATGCTAAGATCACATGGTATTACATCTCTTAGACCATCTGCTAAAAGATTTGTTATGGGATTTTCATTAACTACATCATGCCAAACGTCTCTATTTATTTCATAAAGAGCCCCTCTTAAGTTTTCAACCGCTAGATCATATTCGACCTTAAGTTGGTCTTTAATTTCACTATCTTCTATTTCATTTATGATTTCTATATTTTGTCCATCAAATTCTTTTATAACATTGTCTTCAATATCTATATCTAAAACTCCTAAGTGGGTTCCATAGCAACCTGATTGATGAACTATTGTTTTATTTAATTTTTCTACTTTATCCATTAAAATATGACTATGTCCACCAATTATAATATCTATGCCTTCAATACTTTCGCAAAACTCTCTATCTTCTCTCATTCCTGCATGACTTAATAATATACATATATCATAATTTCCTTTGTTATCTTTAATTTCTTTTTTTATCTCATCTTTTTGACTTGAAGCATATAAATTATTTAATTCAAAAAATCCATTATATTCAGGTGTTACACCTATTATTAAAAATTTTACATTGCCTTTATTAACTATAATACTTCGCTTTAACCCTTTAATATTTTCTTTATTATATTTATACAAATTACTAGATAAAAAAGATACAGAAGTGGAACCAATCATAGTTTCCATGATTTCTATCCCTGAAAACCCCTCATTATTTCCAACTGAAATGGCATCATATCCTGCCGTTTCTAACAACCTTGATCCAGCTTCACCATTTGTACCTTGAAGTTCAATCCTCATAAAATCATTAAAATCTCCTGCATCTAAAAGTAGTGTATTTTCATCCCTTAGCTCTTTGATTTTAGTTACAGCCTTAGAGAAATTCTCAAATCTACTATGAATATCATTAGTGTGCAATATTCGTACTCTCATAAGATCCCCCTTAAATTTCAAATTATCTATTATGCTCAAACTACTCATTTACTAAAAAATATTACTATCACAATTAATCCTCTAATTTTTTTAACATCTTAAATTACTTTATAACACATATATAGATTTTCGTTCATTATAATTTTTCTACAAATTTTTCCCAAATCCTTTGTATTTTTATATTTTGTTTCATTATTTATATATATCACTTTAAAGTGCAAAATTTAAAACATATAAAAAAACAGTGTTTTAAATGCTTAAATCACTGTTTTTCTATTTAATATATTAAATTTATTTTCTACTTCCATAAACTAAATGAAAATGTAAATGCTTAGAATCTTGATATTTTCCTAAGTTCATTATAACTCTACATGCACCCTCTTCATCTACAACCTCTGCTGCAACTTTTTTTACTACACTTAATAATTCTAACAACAAATCATCTTCATTATCAGTAAGTGTAATTAATGATGATATATGCCTTTTAGGTATAACAACTATATGTTTCTCATATGCTGGCTTAGTATGATAATATGCTAATACATTCTCTGTTTCATACACTTTCTTAACTTCTATTTTATTACTCAATACTTGTTCACAATAAAAATCATTTCCCAATTATCTTCCCCCCATTTTTAAGTTATTTAATGCAAAATAAATTTGTTATTTTAAGTATTTCTACAATTGTTTAATAATACCTGTTATTTTCTATACTTATTATTTTTCATATACTTATTTAAAATTTTGTTATATGTAATTTATTTGATAAAATATACATAACTTATATTGATTTATAAAAAAATTGGAGGTTTAAAGATTTGTTATGATAACTAAAAAACAAAGTAATATATTTAAAGTAGTTACTACAGTGATAGCTTTAGCTTTATATATTTTTCTAAAAATAAAAACTTCTTTTAACCCTGTAATAGGTATTCTTATACCAGTATACTCATATTTTTTAATAATTTATTTTCTCAATAAAAAACATAAGACTTCATAACTATATTAATTTGAATTTTACATTTTATAAAATATATTATACTGTATAGTTTTTAATTTATTTTTTTAAATTAACGTATAAAATTCATATAAATATTATTGTTTTAACTCTATTTCCATTTCTAAAATAGAAAGTTCACTTTCATCTATAATTTCCACTGAAATTTTGTTCACTACTGTATTGAAAACTTCTTGTATATTACAAGTCTCTTTATATGCATTTTCTAAACTCTTCTTATTGTTAAAGCTACCAATAGTCATATGTGGTATAAATTCAACGTTATTTAACCACTCAGGTTTATGCTCTTTTAATATATTTTTATATAAATTATTATGAATCCCTATTAAATCTTCTTTACCGTCTATCACTTTTAAAAATAAATAATTCCCTGATTTATCCTGAACTTTAACTATTCCATATAAACTAATTTTAAAAGCTTTTGTCTCCTTTAATGTTTCTAATAGATAATTTTTTAATTCTTCTGTATTTAGATAACTTTCAAAAGGAAATACTAAAGTTATATGTGGTCTAACCTTATGATATAATGGATCATATACTTTTCTAATTTTATTAATAGCATCTACATTTTCAAACTCTGGAAATATCAATATACATCTTTTTTTCAAAACTATCCCCTTCTATCTATATACTATACATCCCTTTTTTTCTAACTCATCTAACCATTCTATTTCTTCTAATTCTCTATTCCATCTCAAATCTAATCTTTCTAAGTTTTCTATGTTTAGCAACTCTTTGGGTAATTTTTTTAATTTATTTCCTCTTAAATCTAATTCTAATAAATTTTCCATTTTACCTATATCTTTAGGTAAAATATTAATATTGTTATTTCTAAGATTTAAACGTCTCATTTTCTTGCACATACCAATCTCTTCTGGTATCTCTTTTAACATATTATTACTTAAATCTAAAACTCTTAAAAACTTTAAATTTCCAATAGAGTTTGGTATATATTTTAGTTTATTTTCTTTTAAATGAATCTCTTTTAAATTTGTCATATCACCAATAGAATCTGGTAAATCTTCTAATTTATTATCAATTAATCTTAATTCTATTAAATTTACTAAATTTCCAATATTATTAGGAATACTTTTTAACAGGTTTTCACTTGCATTTAAGTATTTTAACTTATGCAAAGTAAAAATTTCTGTAGGTATTTCTACAATTCTATTTCCATGTATATATAAATAATCTTCTAGTTCAGTTAAATATTTAAATTCTATAGGTATTTCAGTTATTTCATTATATCCTAAATCTAGCATCTTTAATTTTGATAATTTTTTTATATTTGCGCTTATACAATTTATTTTATTCACTGATATATTTAAAACCTGTAAATTTTTCATTTGAAAAATTTCATCTGGAATAATATCTATATTATTATCATAAAGACTTAATTCTTTTAACTCATCAAATTTATATTCTATATTAGGTAATTTTTTTAATCCTAAACTATTTAAATTTACTTTCATATTTTTCTCCAATCTATTAAAAACATTTTTATCAAATGAATACTTTTCACATTAATCCAAATCACATAATTGTATTATATAGTTGCTAAAAAATCGATAATGATTTTAAATCATCATCGATTTTTATTTAAATAATTATTTACTAATTTATTTATTTCTTAAACTATCATATAAAATTCTACTACTATTTGAAAAATTTATTTTTTATTAATTCAAAAATAGCAGGAAGCAATGAAATCATAATTATAGCTATAATCACTATGGAAAAATTCTTTTCTACAAAAGGTATGTTTCCAAAAGAATAACCTATTAACGATATTCCACTTACCCAAACTATTCCCCCTATTGCATTAAAGGTTATAAATTTTTTATAATCCATTTTTCCTACACCAGCAACAAAAGGTGCAAATGTACGTATAATGGGCATAAACCTTGCTAATATTATTGTTTTTCCACCATAAGTTTCATAAAACTTATTTGTTTTATCTATATATTCCTTTTTCAAAAATTTATTATCATCTTTTAATACTTTAGGCCCTAGATATCTTCCTATATGATAATTTACAGTATCACCTAAAATTGCTGCTAGTCCTAAAAATATAATTAATATTACTATATTTAAATTACCTAACGCAGCAAAAGCTCCTGCAGCAAATAAAAGATAATCTCCTGGCAAAAAAGGAATTATAACTAATCCTGTTTCACAAAATATTATTATAAATAATATTAAATATATAAATAATCCATATTCACCTATAAAGGCTCCTAAAAATTTATCAATATGTAAAAATACATAAAAGAAATTACTTATTAAATCCATTACTTATACTCCTTATCATAGCTATAACTTATTTAATTATTTTTCCTTCTAATTTTAAATATAAATTAGCTACTTTTTTACTAAGAAATTTTGAATATAAATAGTTAGTAATAAAAACTAATATGTATGCTCCAATAACATCTAAAGGATAGTGATGACCAACATAAAGTCTAGATACTCCTACAATACATGATAAAGTTATAAGAATAACACCATAAACTTTACTATATTTATTTATACCTAAAGCTATACTCATTGTAAAAGTTGAATGATCACTAGGGAAAGATGCGTTAGGACTATGTGGAAATAATAAGTTTACATCATGTGAAACAAATGGTCTAGGATGGTAATAAACTATTCCTATCATGGCACTTAAAAATAAATTTAACACTGTAAAAACGCCTGTATTGATTGCAATAGTTCTAGTATTTTTATCTTTTTTAATAAATCCATAAATATACAAAACTAGAAGTGCTATAGCAAAAATTATAGGTACATATTTTGAAAATATTATCATAATATTATCCATAAGCTTGCTTTTACCAGCTAACTGATTTACTAAATCAAAGAGCTTAAAATTCATAAAAATCACCTCAATTTTTCTTTAGTTAATTTTATAGGGCTTAAAATTTAAATTTTAATCTTATCTTATACCCCCTATGCTTATTAACTATTTAAGTTTAAATTTATAAAAATGTCAATATAATTTTTATTTCTTATCATTTTTAGGCTTAACTAAACTACCTGTTTACATTTCACCTTGAAAATAAATCATTCCTGTTATCACTAAAAGTTCATTACATATTCTTTTTCTTTCACCATATGTTACCATAGTGTTCAAAGAAAATATATTAACTTTAAAAACTGTCTTTAATTTCAATCGAATATTTAAATTTCACTATAAAAATTAACATTAAAAATTTATAATCATTTATATTTTTTAATATAAATAGTATAAGTTAGTAATTTTTTAAATTGAGGAGGATATGATTTTGGAATCAAATCAATCTATAACTGCTAGAGGGGTTCTTAAGTTCATTATTCCATCATTATTAGGAATTTTTCTTTTTATGATACCTATACCTTTTAATGTACAAATAACCATACCTGTAGCAATATTTGCAAAGGTTATAACTACAAACCTTGAATTATATTTACCCACGATTGCTGCTATAATAATATGTTCCAGTGTATTATTTACTATCTATGCTAAAATTGCAAAGCCTAAATTTTTAGAAAAAAATAAATTTCTTAAAGGATTATTTAATGTAAAACCTATATGGTTTTGGATTAGAATAATAGGTATGACCTTAGTTGTATTAACATTATTTGAACTAGGTCCTGAATGGATTTTCTCTGAAAATACTGGTGGATTACTTCTAAATAGCCTACTCCCTGTACTGTTTGCTGTATTTTTATTTGCAGGTCTACTGCTACCACTTCTATTAAACTTTGGCCTACTTGAGTTTGTTGGAACCTTACTTACAAAAATAATGAGACCTATCTTTAATCTTCCTGGACGTTCATCAATAGATTGTATAACCTCATGGTTAGGTGATGGTACTATAGGTGTGTTGCTTACAAGTAAGCAATATGAAGAAGGGTATTATACCAAAAGAGAAGCAGCTGTTATAGGTACTACTTTTTCAGCAGTTTCTATAACCTTTAGTTTAGTTGTATTGCAAACTGTAGGATTAGAAGAATATTTTCTTCCATACTACCTAACTATTTGTTTAGCAGGAATAGTTGCTGCTATTATACTACCAAGAATACCTCCACTATCAAGAAAGGAAGACACTTATTGCACTCCTCCAAAGGATAAAGGAGAGGTTATTCCAAACGGATATAGTAAATCTCAATGGGGTTTAAGATTAGCAGTTCAAAAAGCTAAAAGTAATAATATAAAAGATATATTTAAAGAAGGAACTCAAAATGTTTTAGAAATGTGGCTTGGCGTTATGCCTGTAGTTATGGCTATTGGAACAATTGCTGTAATTATTGCAGAATATACATCTGTTTTCAAATTTTTAGGATTGCCATTCTATCCAATACTTAAATTATTCCAAGTACCTGAAGCCTTAAGTGCTTCTCAAACATTTGTAGTTGGCTTTGCAGATATGTTTTTACCTTCAGTTATAGCTGCTGCCACAATAGAAAGTGAAATGACAAAATTTATAGTAGCTGCTGTATCTGTAACACAACTTATATATATGTCAGAAGTAGGTGGACTTTTAATAGGTTCTAAAATTCCTGTTAACATGAAAGACTTGTTGATTCTTTTTATAGAACGTACTTTAGTCACACTCCCTGTCATTGTAATTGTAGCTCACATATTATTTTAAACTTATAAACAAAAGGATATATTAAGGCATTAACTTGCTTTAATATATCCTACATTTTAAATATGTAAGTTAACCCATCTATAAATTTTAAATACTATCTAATGAAAATCACCTTCAACTAAATCAAGAATTTCATAAATCTCAGGATATTTAAATAACCTTCCTTCTTCAAGCATTTCTTTAAACTCATTAACTGTAATCCACTTAGCTTCAGCAACTTCATTTTCTTGTAAAACTAACTCTTCTAAATCAATATCTTTTCTTACTAAATATAAATCCCAAATTAAATCTGTTCTAAAAATTCTTCGCATAAATTCCACTTCATCTTCAGAAATTTTTATTCCTAATTCTTCGTTGACTTCACGAATACACCCATCTATAGAATTTTCTCCTGATATCATTCTTCCTGTTGTTAATCCCCACACCCCTGGTAGTATCTCACAACTGTTAGAACGTTTTTGTACTAATATTTTAGAATCTGAATTTATAATCCATGCCTCCATAGCTAAATGATACTCACCACTGTTTAATTTTTCCCCTTTTTCTTTTACTTTTCCTGTTTTATAACCATCTTTATCATATATATCCCAAACTTCCACAATTACCCCTCCTAATTCTAACTTTATATTCTCTCTACTACCTTACAGGGATTCCCATAGGCAACACAATTACTTGAAATAGATTTAGTTACTACACTTCCAGCCCCAATAACTGTATTATCGCCAATAGTAACTCCTGGACAAATAATCGCTCCTCCTCCAATCCAAGAATTATTACCTATACTTACTGGTTTGGTAAATGTTGTATATGCTGCTTCATTTGAAGAATTTGTTTTAATTCTTTCTAATGGATTTATAGGATGAGTTGCCGTATATATTTGAACAGTTGGCCCAATAAGAACATTTTCTCCGATTGTTATAAAGTTATCATCTATAAAAACACAATTATAATTAATAAATGTATTCTTTCCAATAGATATATTTTTTCCATAATCACAGGAAAAATATTTTTCTATCCAAACCCCATCCCCTACAAATTTAAATAAATTCTTTAAAACATTAAATTTAAATTCCGCCTCTGTAGATGAAGCATTATTAAACTCTTCTAAAAGATTTTTAGCATTATGATACATACCAATAAGTTCAGAATCCCTTGAATCATAAATCTCTCCTGCCAACATTTTTTCTCTTTCAGTTAACATAACTCATATATTCCCTTCTTATTTAATAACTTATTTTTTAAAACTTACAATATTTCCAGCTTGTTTTCCTATATTATACAATTTTTTTGTTTTACTATCAAAAATTCATTCCAAACTATAACTTTTCCTTTAACTAAAAAAATCAAGGCTTAACCTTGATTTTTTCTATATTGTTATACTTTTTTAAGCGCCATTTTAACACCAAAATAAATCAGTAAAACTCCGACAATTATATTTAATATTTGAATTACATATGCTGGTAAAAATATTTTCGTAAAAGTACCTAATACTACAACTAACGTTAAAAAACTTAATGTAGCCATTAAAGCACCAATTCCAAAAATATAAATATCTTTTCTTTTCATATTTTCTTCAATAATTTTAGTAGAAAATACCCCTGCCCAAAATACTATTGTAAGTGGATTAGATGCAGTAAGTATTATAGATTTTAAAAATACGCTATTTGAATTTCCTGCCCCTTGAAGACTTAAGCTTGGTATAAAGTTAATACCAAATTGACCTAAAACTGTACTTAATCCAAAAATAATTAGTATAATTGCTCCAAAAATTTTCAGTCCTACTTTTACTTTCCTTTTTTCTATTATAGATGCTATTCCTAAAATAGCCGCAAAAATATAAAGACCATCAACTATAGTAACACCTAACACTCCAGTTTCTGCTACGTAAAAACCTTTTAATGAAGCCATCTGCAATATAAAAATACAAACAGGGCCTATTGCTAACTGCAATAACATTCCAAATTTTAAACCTTTTAAAAACATCCTATAACTCCTTTTAGGCATATAAGCTAATTTATTCAAACTTAATGCTTAAAAACAAATGAATAAATTATCCTTTATTAATTAAATAAATATGCCTTAAACATTAATATCTTCTTTTAGTGATGATAGAGTGATTATTGTATTTGATTGAACTACACCTTTTATTTTTTTTAGTTTATTAGATATAAAATTTTCTAAAACGTTGGTATCTTCTACAAGTATTTTTAGCAAATAATCATATTTACCGACAACGTGATGACATTCTAATACAGAATTATATTTAACTATAGCTTTTCTAAATCCTTCTATATTTTCAGTTTTATCAATATTAACAAAAATAAATGCTAAAAGTTTATAATTAATTTTATCTCTATTAATCCTTACTGTGTATTTCTCAATTATACCGGCAGATTCTATTTTTCTTATTCTTTCTGATACAGCTGGTACAGAAAGCTTCACTCTTTTACTTATCTCTGAAGTAGTTGATCTACTATTTTCTTTTAATATATTAATAATTTCGAAATCAATAGCATCTATGATTAATCACCCCTAACTTTTCTAAAGTAATTTTATTTTATAATATTAAATTAATATAAGTAAATATTTTTGAAAAAATCAATAAATTTTTAAGTAAAATATAACTTTTAGTTTAAATTTTTAATTTGTAATATTACATATACGTCTAATACTTTAAATTATTAAAGTGTTTTTTAGCAAATATTCAAAAAAAGCACATGGAATAAACATATTAAACCATGTGCTCTTTATTGTTAGGTATATTCAATTATCATATATATTATTTAATTATTTCTTTTTTTATCCCTCTTTTTAATGTGCTTTCGTAGTCAATGAATTCATAAATATCTTCATCAAATGCATCACTAAATTTTTTAAGTTCTTTTAAATTTAAGCTTTCTATTGTAGTACAATATTCTTCGCAATAAAGTACTATCTCACCTATTATTCTATGAGCATCCCTAAATGGAATTCCTTTAGTAACTAAATAGTCTGCACCTTCTGTAGCATTTAAAAAACCTTTTTTAACTGCATTTTTAGTAACTTCTTCATTTACTTTTAAACTTGAAAGCATTCCACTCATTATTTTAAGACAACTTATAACATTGTTAGTACCGCTAAAAAATCCTTCTTTATCTTCTTGCATATCTTTATTATAAGCTAAAGGTATACCTTTCATAGTAGTAAGTAATGCCATTAAGTTTCCATAAACACCACCAGTTTTGCCTCTAATTAATTCTGCTGCATCTGGGTTTTTCTTTTGAGGCATTATAGAACTTCCTGTAGAAAATTCATCACTAATCTCTATAAAATCAAACTCTTTACTGCTCCAAATTATAATCTCTTCACTCAATCTACTTAAATGCATCATTATTATTGAACATGCACTTAAAATTTCAATAGCAAAATCCCTATCACTAACTCCATCTAAAAAATTATCTACTGGCTTTTTAAAACCTAATTCCTTTGCAGTAAAATCTCTATCTGTATTATAAGTAGTACCTGCTAATGCACAACAACCTAATGGGCTTTCATCCATTACTTCTATTGCATTTAGCATCCTTTTTTCGTCTCTTACAAGCATATTATAATATGCCATAATATGATACTTAAAAGTAACTACTTGAGCTCTTTGAAGATGAGTATATCCTGGCATAAGTACATTATTTTCATCACCAAGTTCTACTATGGCTTCTTTAAGATTCACAATTTCTTCTATAATTTCTTTAGCTCTATCTTTTGCATAAAGCCTAAAGTCTAATGCAACTTGATCATTTCTACTTCTTGCAGTATGAAGCTTTTTGCCTATTTCTCCAATTCTTGAAATTAAGTTCATTTCCACAAAACTATGAATGTCTTCATATTCTCCTTCAATTAAAAGTTTTCCTTCATCAATATCTTTTAAAATAGAAATTAGCCCTTTAATTATTTCATCTTTTTCTTCATCAGTTAAAATGTTACATTTCGCTAACATCTTTACATGTGCTATGCTACCTTGTATATCATATTTATATAGCTTTTTGTCAAATCTTAATGAACTATTAAAATCTTCCATAAGCTTGCTTTCTTTCTCTTTAAATCTTCCTCCCCACAGCTTCATATAAGATCTCCTCCAATTCAAAATTTTTATTTCTTTAATGCTTTTATTCTTGATGGAAGACTAAATAATCTTATAAATCCGCCGGCATCCTTATGACTATATAAATCACTTTCACCAAAAGAAGATATGCCTTTATCATAAAGTGCATTTTCTGTAAACACTCCTGCATTTGTTACATTACCTTTATATAATTTTACTTTAACTGTACCTGTAACATTTTCTTGTGTTTTCTCTACAAAAGCATCTAAAGATTCCCTTAAAGTAGTAAACCACAATCCATCATAAACAAGCTCTCCATATTTTAAAGCTAATCCTTGTTTATAGTGATATGTTATTTTATCTAAAGTCAATCTTTCAAGTTCTCTGTGCGCCTCATAAAGAATTGTTCCACCAGGGGTTTCATATACACCTCTAGATTTCATTCCAACAAGTCTATTTTCAACTATATCAATTATACCTATACCATTTTCTGAACCAAACTTATTTAAAGTAGTTATTAAATTCACTCCATTTAACTCTACTCCGTCTACTTTTTTAGGCTCACCCTTTTCAAAGTAAATTTCTACATAAGTAGGTTCATCTTTTGCATTTTCTGGTGCTGTTATTGAAGAGTATAACTCCAACTTATGCTGATTTTCTGGATCTTCTAAATCGCCACCTTCATGACTAATATGCCATAAATTTTTATCAACAGAATATATTTTCTCTTTTGTTACAGGCACGTCTACACCTTTGCTTAAAGCATAATCTATAGCATCTTCTCTTGAAGAAATATCCCACATTCTCCAAGGTGCTATAATTTCTATAAGTGGATCACAGGATGCAATTGCTACTTCAAATCTAACTTGGTCATTTCCTTTTCCCGTACATCCATGACATATGTATTTTGCACCCTCCATTTTTGCTATTTCTACTAATCTCTTAGCCATAAGTGGTCTTGCAAGAGAAGTTCCAAGAAGATATTTATCCTCATAAACTGCTCCAGCTTTTAATGCTTTATATACATATTCCTTCACAAATTCTTCTCTTACATCTTCTATATAAACCTTCTTGGCACCAGTTCTTATTGCTTTTTTCTCCACTTCTTTCATATCATCATCTTGTCCAACATCTACACATACCGCTATAACTTCTAAATCATAATTTTCTTGTAACCAAGGAATTATGATTGATGTATCTAACCCTCCTGAGTATGCTAATATCACTTTTTCTTTATTCATAAATTAATCCCCCTTATTTTTAGTCAAAATTTTATATCTTTATTTTTTATTTTTAGCAATTATAGAAATGCACTCTATAACTTAAATTTATATATTATTTTTTGTTATCAGTTGAGAAAAATAAGTACAAATATAGTTAGTTGAGAATTAAAAATCATTGATGAAACTGAACATCAGTTTCTTAATTGTAAAAATACGTTGAGAATTACTAGGAGCAAAGTAAGTAGTAATAACCATAACTGTTCACTATTCACTCTTAACTAAAATAATCTGTTAGTCATTAAAAATAAACTTTAATACTCCTGTCCTTCTTGTCACGGCTGTAAACTTTGGATATAACTTCAGTTAATTTCATATCCTAAATTCAACTTTTATTTTCTCAATTGATAATATAAATCTAATAAATTAATTTAAACTGGAACTTGTTTCCCTATATTACTTTCTTTAAAAATTCTTTTGTTCTTTCCTCTTTTGGAGAAGTAAAAATCTCACTTGGTTTACCTTCCTCTATAATTTTCCCACCATCCATAAATATCACTCTATGTCCTACATCTTTAGCAAAACTCATCTCGTGAGTTACTACTACCATAGTCATACCTTCACTTGCTAAATCTTTCATAACATTTAAAACTTCACCAACTAATTCTGGATCTAATGCAGAAGTTGGTTCATCAAAAAGCATTATATCTGGTTCCATAGCAAGTGCTCTGGCTATTGCTACCCTTTGTTTTTGACCACCTGAAAGTTTTGATGGATAATAATCCATTTTATTTTCTAATCCAACCTTTTTTAATAAATTTTCTGCTTTTACTCTTACCTCATTTTTTTCTTGTTTTTTTACTATAATAGGCGCTTCCATAACGTTTTCTAATGCCGTCTTATGTGGAAACAAATTAAAATTTTGAAATACCATCCCCATTTTAGTAGTTACTTTTCTTAACAAATGTTTATTTTTCTCATTCAATTCTTCATTTTCTATTATTATCTTACCTTCATCTATAGTTTCTAGATGGTTTAAGCATCTTAAAAAAGTACTTTTTCCTGACCCTGAAGCTCCAATTATAACGAGAACTTCTCCTTTTTTAACCTTTATATTTAAATTTTCGAATACTGTTAATTCCCCAAATTTTTTAGTAATGTTTATACCTTCTATCATATACATAGTCATTCCCCCCAATTAATATTTAGCTAGTTTTTTCTCCCATTTGGAGAACATACCTGTAAATATCGTAGTTAAAACTAAATAAATACATGCTGCAATAAAAAATGGTTCTATTGGTCTAAAATTAGATGAATATATCTGCTGTGCAGTTCTCATCAATTCTTCCATAGCTATGATAGAAACTAATGAAGTATCCTTTAAAATCGTTATAAATTCATTACCTACCGGCGGTATTATAACTTTAAAAGTTTGTGGAAGTACTACTCGCTTCATAGTTTGGCCATAAGTAAATCCTAAAACCTTACAAGCCTCAAACTGTCCCTTATCAACAGCTAAAATGCCACCTCTAATTATTTCTGACATATAAGCTCCTGAATTTAAACTTAAACCAATTATAGCCGCTGACATAGGTTCTAATTTTATTCCTAAAAAAGGTAACCCATAGTATAAAAAGAATAATTGCAATAGCATAGGTGTACCCCTAACTATCCATGTATAAAATGAAGCTAAGGAATATATTAATTTGTTCTTTGACATTTTTAATAATGACACTGCTATCCCAATTAAAGTTCCTAAAACTACAGAAATTATTGTTAAGAATATAGTCATACCTGTTGATTGTAGTAGTATAGGAAATATCTGCTTTAGTATATCAATATCCATAGCTTCTTCACCCCCTCTTTATCTTAAGTATTTTTTTAAAGCTAATTATTTATAAAAATCATAGCCAAACCATTTCTCTGACAGTTTGGATAAAGTACCATCTGCCTTTAATTCATCAAGTGCCTTTTGGACTTGATCTTTTAAATCTGTATCTTCTTTTCTAAACCCAGCACCTACATTTTCCTCTGAAAGCTTAGCATCAAGAAGAATTAAATCCCCATCTCTTTGGGTTAGATAATATCCTCCAACTTGTCCATCTGCTATAACTGCATCAAGTCTTCCAATAGATAAATCATTAAAAGCTTCTGTTATCCCATCATATTTCTTAATTTCTTTTAACCCATCAATTTTTTGTGCAGCCATATCACCAGTAGTTCCTAGTTGCACTCCTATAACCTTATCCTTTAAGTCTTCTACATCATTTATAGATGCATTATCCTTTTTTACAATTAACTTTTGTCCCCCTACTATGTACGGCTGTGAAAAATCAATTTCTTTTTTTCTTTCATCAGTTATAGTCATTGTTGAAAGTATCATGTCATATTTTTTAGCTTTAAATGATAAAATAATTCCCTTCCAGTCATTATTTATAAACTCTGCTTCAACCCCAAGTTTTTTAGCTATCTCATTTCCTAAGTCAACATCAAACCCTACTAAGTTATGATTTTCATCCCTAAATTCCATAGGCGGATATGTATCATTAAGCCCAATTAATAACTTACCTTCTTCTTTAACCTTTTCTAAAGAATTAATATTTTCATCTCTAACTTTTTCATTGCCACATCCAACAAAAGCAAAAAAACTTATTAATATAATTCCAATCAACATAAGAATTTTCTTCATAGTATCATCTCCTTTCCCTTAAATTTTTGTTATTATAGATAATACATCCTTTCTCATAATTATGCAAGTATATTTTTATATTTTTTTAAAATATTTTTCCTTTTGTCTTTAAAAGCCTTTAAATAAAGGATTCTTTTAAAAGCAAAAACCATACATTAAACTCATTTTTTCTATTTTTATTCTACATCTGCATATTTATTCATGTATATACATCGCTTCATTTTTATTTTTATTTTATTTTTTAAAACAAAAGGCTATCTTAAAATAGATTTTTAACTCTATTTCAAGATAGCCTTTTGTTTATTTAATAAGTATTATTTAGAACAATACACCTTATTATTTATATATTATTATATTAAGATTTAGTTAATGTAATAATTATTTTTCTTATTATAGTTTTTATAATCAAGAAATTATATATCTAAGTTTTATCACTTATTATTCAAGAACCAACCTCTTGTATTATTAGCAATTTTAACAAGTGTTAGCATTATAGGCACTTCTGTTAGAACACCTACCACTGTAGCAAGAGTCGCTCCAGATTTAAGCCCAAATAGTGATATTGCCACTGCAACTGCTAGTTCAAAGAAATTACTTGCACCAATCATACCTGCCGGAGCAGCAACACTATGAGGAAGTTTCCATAACTTTGCCCAACCATAAGCAATAGTAAAAATTAAAAATGTTTGAATTGTTAACGGTACTGCAATTAACAATATGTGAAGTGGATTATTTAATATAATTTCTCCTTGGAATGAAAAAATTATAATTAAAGTTAAAAGTAATCCGATAATAGTTATATTATCAAATTTCTTTAAAAATATATTATTAAAATATTCTATTCCCTTATTTCTTACAACATATTTTCTTGTCAAATATCCTGCTGTAAGTGGTATGACAACAAATAGTATTGTTGATAAGATTAATGTTCCATAAGGTACTGTAACATCACTTACCCCTAATAAAAATGCTACAATAGGTGCAAATGCTATTAATATAATTAAATCATTTACAGCTACTTGAACTAATGTATATGCAGGATCCCCTTTAGTAAGATAACTCCACACAAATACCATAGCTGTACATGGTGCTGCTCCTAACAATACTGCACCTGCTAAATACTCTGTAGCAAGATTTTCTGGAATAAATCCCTTAAATACAACTTTCAAGAAAAAAGCTGCTATAAAATACATGGTAAATGGTTTTATAAGCCAGTTAGTAACACATGTAACCACTAATCCCTTAGGTTTTTTAGTTACATCAACTATACTATTAAAATCAATTTTCAACATCATTGGGTATATCATAAGCCAAATTAAAATAGCTACTGGTATAGATACATTATAATATTCAAATTTATTTAATGTCTCAGGTATAACAGGAATAAATTGACCTATAAGTATTCCTACTACAATACAAAGTGCCACCCATATAGTAAGATATCTTTCAAAAAATCCTATACCTTTATTCTTTTCTTGTGACATCTTTTTTCCTCCTATACTTCATTATTTTTAATTTTTTCAACTAAGCCTTTAACTTTCTTTTCTATATCTTTTGCAGTTTTAATAAACTCCTCATCACCTTTTCCTGTAGGATCTTCTAATCCCCAATCCTCCACATGCTTTCCAGGTAAATATGGACATTGTACATTACATCCCATTTTTATAACTATGTCTACCTGTGGCAAGTCAGCTAAAAGCTTAGACTTTTGAGATATATTCATATCTATATCATATAAATCCTTTATTATTCTTACAGCATCTTCATTAATATTTTGTACTAATTCTGTTCCTGCTGAATAACTTTCAAAAAACTCATAACCATATAACTTACCTAAAGCTTCAGCCATTTGTGACCTGCAAGAATTATGAACACATATAAAAGCTACTTTCTTTTTCATTAATTTTTCCTCCTATAATTTTAGTCATACTTACATTTGCATTTAGATTTTTCTTTACAAATACATTCATCAGTATCTGTTATAAGATTCATAAGAAATAAAATAAGCTTATTACAGTTAGAATTATTAAGAGCATAATAACTCCATAATCCATCTTTTCTAGATTGTACAATTCCACAATCTATCAACACCTTCATATGGTGTGAAAGTGTTGGCTGTGTAAAATCAAAATGTTCCAATATATCACAAGCACACATTTCTCCACAGGATAATATATCAATTATTTTTAATCTATTAGCCTCTGATAATGCCTTTATTATTTTTGCATTTTCATCATAACATTTCAAATGTTTTTCACCCCTTTATATTTATAGTTATCTATATACATATATTAAACTTTCATTTTTCTTTTGTCAATACAGCATTCTAGCCTTTGAATTTATTACATACATTTATTTATATCTATATGTTTATATTTTCATAAAATGTACAAACTAACATTTTTCGCTTTTCCATAGACTCCAAAAACCAATTTCTATAAATCCAATATTTTTATAAATTTTACCTGCTATTGGATTATCATAAAACAAACATACTGTTTTCCCTTCTAAAAGTAAATCTATACACAATTTAGAAACTAAAGCCGTTGCATATCCACACCCTCTATAATCTATATGTGTACAAACCCCAACAATCATTGCAGAATAACTGTTTTCAGCTGTAGTTTCAGCGCTACACACAACTTTATTTTTGTTATTTAATAAGTAATATCCTCTTCCTGTCTTATCAATAAATTTTTTTTGAAATCTTTTAACATCTTCTATAATTTTTCCATCATTTATAATTTCATGAAGTTCCAAAATTTTCACTGCATCTTTCACTTCAATTTTTATTGCTTTTTTTAATAATTCACCTTTATACAAATTATCATTTTTATCTAATTTTGCAAAATACATATTTCGCTTTTCCTTTGCATTTATATATTTACCAAACTTCTCTACAGCTTTTCTTTCTCCACCTAACAATTTAAAATTATATTTTTTTATAATTTTAGAAAACCCTAAGACATCAAATTCTTCTTTAGAATAAATAGTAAAATCTTCATAAAATCTCATCAAGACAGCTATTAATTTATAATTCTCATCAAATTCTACCCAATACTCTAGAAAATCTTTATTAAGCCCATAATTCTCTAGATCACCTATCATAAATAAATTCAACTCTTTTTTCACTTTAAGAAAATTTAATAACTCTATATTATGTGAATCATCTAACTTTAAAATCATATCTTCCCCTCCATTTTTTCAATATATGGCTTATTTCAATTTTTTTCTTTATATACCTTCTATAAATTTATTTGAGTAAGCTCTTATTTAAATTTATTACTTTTCAACACTATAATTTTGGAATTTTAGGCTTAAATTTACGCTTATACTCATTCTCCTATAGTGCATCAGTATAATATAATATTTTTCTCAAATAATACTTTAAGATAATTAAACTACATGTAAATACTTTTTTTTAAAGAGTATAATTATTATAATCGTTATATATTAAATTTAAGATAGGAGGATATTCTATGAACAAATTAAATAATTTTATTAATATTTTAGCAGGAAGTTTTGATAACTCTGAACAATTTAAAGAATTGGAAAGTAGAGGAATTACAAATTTTCCATTTGCCAAACATGTAAATACTATATGCAATGATAAAATAACAAATCTCCCTAAAGATTTTCAGGGTATTTTTCTTGTAGAAGAAAGTTATTATACTTCCGATGGAAAAACCCATTCATCTCCTCATTTATTTCTATTTACAGAAGAAAATGAAGGAATTAAATTAACTTCTTATGAACTTCCAAAAGGATATGATAAAAATACTTTTACATATACACAATTAGAATCAATAGATTATAATAGTTTAAAAATATCAGAAAAATTCACACCAGCAATATATACTTTGAAAGACAATGTATGGGAAGGTGGAAGTGTAAGCATGTTCTCTCCAGTTCTTAAATTTACACTATTTGAACGCTTTTCAGAAGGAACATTAGAAGTATCTGAATCAATGGAGGTTAACGGGAAAAGAACCTTCGGATATGACCAACCAATTATATATAAAAAAATTCATAAGTAAAGATATAAATGAAGACATCTGTCTAACAAAAGGCATATGTCTTTTTTATTTTAGAAGGAAAAAACGTAAATGATATTGAATCTAAAAAATAAAGCATACAGTTTTTTTATTTTATTGTGGATTGTAAAAATTTAAAATTATATATTAAGTAGGTGATATAAATGTTTTTTTATATTTTAATTATAATATTATGTACTCTTATTTTCTGTTTATTAAATGGCCTTATTTCTATATTTAATAATAGATTTGAGAATAAATTTGTTTATTTTGTATTTGGTGAAGAAGTTTTAACCACCTTTTTTGAAAAGGAAAAAATTTCTACTAAGTTATACAAGAAAATTAAATTTTGGGCTTTAATAGAATCATTAATAACAATAGCTATTTCTTTTATATTCATATTGATATTTAAAGAAAATTCGTTGATTACTCTTAAATATATTTTAATTATCACATTGTTTTTAACTAAATTTACTATTAATAAACTTGTTTTAAATATAATAAAGCAAAATTAAAATGAACCCTTCAAAATAGATACCTCTTTCAATTATGGTATATATTTTAGGGTTCATTCTATTTTAATTGTATTTTTCTACATATTTCAAACTTATTTTAAGTCGGATTAGTTATATTTTATATTTTATTTACATATAAGAAATAAAAAAACTTTATTAATCATAGTTCTTTTACAAACATTTATTGTAAAATATGTTATTATTAGTATAGCTATATTATTTATAGTATAGCTAATTCTACACTCATATGAGGGGGTATATAGATGATATTTAAAAAACCAAAATTAAATTTAAAATCTAATTTAGTTAGTTGTAAGGAGGTTTTTTAAAAACATCGCCTCAACACAAATCAATCTACTAATACATTTCTTTTTAATATCTATTTCTCTTATATTTAAATTTTTATACCTTTTAATAAAATTATTAGTCCATTGCGATACTTCCACTAAATGCTGAACATATTCTTCAACATTTATCCAAGGTATCGTAATGGTATCAAATAATTTTAATAATGAAAGGGGCGTTATATAATGCTAAAAAGATTTAAAATTAGAGAATCAGTAAGCAAAAAAAAGAAATGTAGACGCCTTACAAAAGAAAAAATATTTATTTATATGATTTATAACAAATCATACAGAAATACAAAAGAAAGATTAGAATATACTAGGTTAAAGTATATTCTTAGTGTTTTTCTGGTCAGTGTTGTATCGATGTTTTTCTGGTATAGATTTACTAACAGCACACATATAATTAATAAAATCATAGAACTTGCAATAGTTACCATAACAGTTCTAGGACATAGTCAAGAAAACATCAAATCAACAAAAAACACAACAGCCCTAAAGAAATTAATCAAACATATAATAAATATGATTAATCAATATCTTTAGGACTTAATCTTTATTGGTAGAAGTAGTCTGGCCACTACTTCTACTTAAATTATTAGCTATTTTATTTATTCTATTCACTTAATACATATTAATTTCACCATTACTATCATAACAATTTTTATAAAAAATGTAAATAACATACTAAATTTCTTTATTTTTTTATTTTACACCATATAATCAACATTTATTATAATAAATTCTATTTTAAATATATTACAATGTATTTTAAAATATGCCTATTTAAAATATTTATTATTTTATTTTTTTAAAAAACTTGTACTTTGAGAGTAAAGTGTTTAATTTTATTTATCTTTTTACATATATATTATTGAAAATACTTTGGTGTTGTTTTATTTATTACTTCTTCTATAATATGAAGAAAGTCTTCAGTTATATCTCTTCTTTTAAACCTAAAATATAATGCTGATAAAAATCCCTTGTGATTACACATTAAATTATGATCATCTGGATAAACATTTGTCTTCTCCATATTTTCAAAACTTTTTATCCACTTTATAATTTTTTCATTTGATATTTCTTCTCTTTCTATTATATTAATAACCGTTGTTACTAATCTTTCTTCTTCGTTATTTGTATAAACATAGTAATTTATACAAATCTTTTTTCTTATACTTTCTAATATCTCTATTAAATTTTTCTCATTTATTTCTTTGCATTTTACAAGTTCAGCAAGTGCATCTGCGGTATGTGCTGCGGTGTGCGCCCATCCTTTATCTATTACGTATCCCCTTACATCTTTTTCTTCGTTTAAATATTTAATTACCTTTTTATATATTCTTATTATTTCTTCATCATTAAAAATTTTACATTCATTATTGTGACTATATACAATACAATCTATAATCAATACACTAAATGACCTATTAAAAACAGAATCATCTCCAACTTTACCAATATTATAAAATAAATGTTTTTCACTTAACACTAATTCTAATATATCCTTTACTTCTTTATCTGTTAACTTCTTTTCTACAATCATATTACAAAGAAGCTCTAATATAAGATTATCCCTTAATTCCGCATCTATTGACCCTATATTTTCTAAACATTTAAGCGCTAAATCATAGTTGTTTACTTTTTCAGGAATAATCCAATCATTATCTCTTATATTTTTTAACTGTTCTTTTAATTCAATAACACCTTCCATAACGCTCCCCCTACCATATATGTTATTTTTTACTATTTTTTTAATTATAGCATATATCCTCTTTATTTCATCCAATTGAGTATTAATTACCTACTATTCTTCCTAAAATAAGTCATTTAATTGTTCTTGAGATAAATCACTAATAACTGCTAAACTATATAAGAAGGAGGATTTTTATATGGCATATTTTGAATACAAAGGGAAAAAAATTTACTACGAAGAAAAAGGTGAAGGTACACCATTAGTTTTATTACATGGTAATACAGCTTCTTCAAAAATGTTTTCTCACATTATAGATTTATACACTGACAAATATAGGGTTATTTCAATTGATTTTCTAGGGCATGGAAATTCGGAAAGATTGAAAGAGTTTCCAATAGAGCTTTGGTTTGATGAAGCCATGCAAACAATCTCACTATTAGAATTTTTGTCATGTGATAAAGCTAATCTATTAGGAACAAGTGGAGGTGCATGGGTTGCAATAAATGTTGCTTTAGAAAGACCTGATTTAGTCAAAAAAGTAATTGCGGACAGTTTTGATGGAAAATCACTTACTTCAAATTTTGCAGATAGATTATTAGAACAACGTACACTATCCAAAAAAAATGAAATGGCAAGAGAGTTCTATTGCTTATGCCAAGGTCAAGATTGGGAAGGTGTTGTTGATAATGACACACACTCTTTATTAAAATTTGCACATGAGAATATTAGTCTGTTTCATAAATCATTATCTGAATTACAGGTACCATTATTGCTTACAGGTAGTAACAATGATGATATGATTAGGAATGATTTTGAGATTGAATATACTAATATCTTACAAGAAATTTCTCAAGGAGAAAAATATATATTTCAGGAAGGATTTCACCCATCTGTTATATCTAATGGAGAAGAATTTGCAAAAATAGCTAAAGCATTTTTGGATAAAATATAAAGTATCTTGTTTTGTCATTCGGCAAATTTTATAAGGTTATACTTAATTTTTGTATTAGTTTAAAGTAAAGTCATAAAACTTTAATTGAAAAGTAGTACCAATAGAGTGTTGGTACTACTTAAATTTGCTTATAAAAAAATAATATTGACATCAATAATTAGGCAACTTCGTGACCTCATTCATTACCTTTTTAAGCTAACTTATTTTATGTTCAGTGAGAAGAATAAATTTTCAAACTTCCTTATTGTTTCTGATACTTTCGGCAAAATCTTTTTATTCTTGGTGCTTGACATACAATAAAACTAATACTATTATCTTACTAAGAGATAAATGTTATTTTCTACTCTTTAATATTTATAAAAATTTGCCTACCAGTAATTTAACTCATAAAAGACTTTTTCACAGAAAAAATTTTGCACTACATTATAGAGAATTTTTTTCTATAGCTTTATTTATAAATAACAATATTTTTTAACGTTCACTTCAATATATAGGTGAATTAACCATTTTAATTACAAAATATCATTGACAAATTTTTTCTTATATATAAAATTAGAAGCTGTTTCATTGATAAAATAAGCAACTGCAATTCCAAATAATGATAAGTTAAAATAAATTGATAAAATTAACATTATTATTAATGTACACAAGTTTACCAATGCAGTAGTGTATAAAACAAACCTACTCTCTCCAACAGCTTGTAAAGCACTCTGATATACATAAGCTCCTGATGAACAAATATTCGCTATAAGAAAATAAATTATAAACTTAGAAACAATATCTAATGCTTGAACATTGTTACTTATTAATCTTGCAAAAAATAATTTTTGATTTACCAAGACAATTGCAATCACACAATATGCTAACGTAGATATCCTGTTTGCATATTTAGGATAATTAAATATTTCCTTATTATTTTTCTTACTATTACTAATGCTAGTAAGACTTATGACAGCGGATCCATATATATATTTAAAAATAAATAAAAAACCTAACAAAGCTTCTATAATAGCAAGAGCTGCATATTCTAATTTTCCAACACGAATAATAATCATATTTACACCTATAGTAAATAAAGATCCATCTATTATTTCTTGAAGTATTAAAACTATCGATTCCTTAACATGAAGACCTATATTCCTGAAATATTCTTTAATTGGATTTCTGAAATATTGCAAATTAATATTTGCCGATAATATATATATTAGTAAATTGACAGTTAATGCTATAACAGTAGACCAACCAGCCATAGATACCCCTAACTTTGGAACTCCCCATTTACCCAACACAAAGAAGTAATCTATAACAAGGTTTATAATTGAGGCTGTCGTACTACCTAAAAGAATCCATTTTGTATTATTCTTAACTTTAAAAAAAGTGCCAAAAGCAAATAGTAACAGTTGCAACACTACATATAGACTCATAGGATTTGCATATAATACAGCTTGTTTTAAAGATTCTCCATCTAAATCATACAATAAATTTAAAATTTTTCTGTTTCCAATGAGCATAATCAATGCAAAAAAAATACCAATTATTAAACTAAGCATTACTGATGTGAAAAATTCGAAATAAAATCCTTTTTTATCATCTTCCCCTAATCTTTTCCCCAACTTTATATTTAATGCAATAGTTATAGCACCCAAGACTCCAGCAATCATCGAAAGCGTAGATGATACTAGAGCTACAGCGTTAAAAGATTCTGTAGAAAGTCTAGCAACAATAGCAGTATCTGATACACCCATAAAATAACTGGCTATAAACTGTATAAGTAACGGAAAAGCAAATTTATTTAAATTCTTTACCATACTGTTTTTCACAGTATCAATCATATGCTTTTTCATAATATCAACCCTATATTGTTAATTAAATCATTCACTAATATATACTTAAAAAAGGGTGTATTTGAAGTTAACTCAAATTTTAGTTCTTTATATTCTTTAAAAGTAATATCATATTTTTTATAAAAAAGAATATAACCTTCCTGTTCTGATAATTCTTTGTAAATGATAAAAAATATTTCAGCAGCTATGGTGTTTAAGGAATAAAACTCTAATGCATTCGGATCAAAAACCACCCACTCTGAATTTCCAGAATACATTGGTTCTCTTCTAAATATAAAATTCTTTTTTCCTTCTATTACAAAACTATCCGTATCTATCATAAACTATACCTCCAAATTATAAAAACACGATGTATCGGAACCCAAAAGATTCCCCTCACTATTGTATGCACTAGATTTATATACTCCTCCACACCACTCCATACCACATTGTAATTCAAAGTGACAATCATTAAATATTTGAAAAGGTCAAATTTTAATAACTGTCACCTATATTTATACTTTTAGCTTCAATTTAAACACTAAAAAATCTAAACCAATTTTTCTGATACTAATTTTAATGCTAATTTACTTTTAATTTATTACTACATTATGTGATAATAAAGATTTTAAATAAGCTATTCATTGAAAATTGATTTAGAAACTCTTATAGATTTTTGTTTGATTTTTTTGACCTAATCCAAGGACGGATTAGCCGGTGCACCAGACAAGGACGTCGCTTCTCCGGGTAGTCATAAAAATCAGATAAAAATCTATTTAGAGTTTCTTTGAAATCTTCATAGACTAGCATTTTAAATTTTTTCATTATTACTTTTTATCATTATAATTTTGGAACTTTTTTGTCTTAGCTTTATGCCTATGCTTATAAACCTATATCATTTCTACATTGACTTATATACCAATCTGATGTTTCATTAAGATCTATTTCTTCTCTAAAATAATAAAATTTATCATTAACACATTCTTTTAATATTTCTCCAAGTGGTGAAATAATCATTGTAGGACAATGTTGATTTACATGGGCATTATTAGCACTTATTAAAAATCTTTGATTTTCTGCAGCTCTGCTAACAAGGTGACTTCTCCACACTGAAATGCCTTTTCCTTGTACAGCATTGGTTAAGTATATAAATATGTCCGCTTTATGTTTTGCAAGCCATCTCCACTGTTCTGGAAAACGAATTTCTCTGCAAAGTTGTATTCCTAAATTTATAGTTTTTTCTCCAATTTTAATTGGATAAACTTCCAACTTATCTCCTTCTTTAAAATACCCTCTTTCATGAAAAGCCAAATTTAACTTTTTATATATAAAATCTGGATTATTATAAGAGTAACCTATTGCAGCATTGCACCATGTGTCATTTTCAAAAACACAGGAACCAAATACTAAATGTACCCTTTTTTTAATAACTTCATCTTTTAATAACTTCATTGCATTTTTAAGTTCTTTTACATTTATATTTTTAAGAAAGTTAACATCATCACTATATCCCGATAACGCTCCTTCTGGTAATATAACTAAATCATCCTCTTTTGATTTTTCTAATACTGACATTATGTATCCTAAGTTTTCATTTATATTAAAGCTTATAGGAAATTGTGTAACAAGTACTGAAATCTTCATAACTAGCCCCCTAAATATTAAATATAATATATATCTATTTCTATAATGTATTATTTAAGTCCTTTTAATGTTTATGACATTTCATTTTTTTATATTAAATTTTAAAGGAAGCCATCTCTGACTTCCTTTAATTAATGTAATTTAAACTAATAATTATTAAACTCTTATTTAATAGTCTTATAACAGAACAATTTTAACAAATTGGAATATAAAACTTAATTGTTGCTCCACTAATTATACAATTTATAATCTGTATTTTTTAATGATACAAGTAGTATCTATTGTTCTCATAAGTACATAAATTGAGTTATAAACAATTGTTTAAATATCAGAACCTTCACTCTCGTCTAGCACTAATGATTTTTTAACCATGTAGAGATGATGTTCATGAAAAAGATACTTTTCCAAATCAGACAATGAAACCCATAGTATTAGTTCTTTCTCTACCGGTAAAGTTACTTTTTTTAATAGATCACATTTATAAAATATCCCGATATTATGCTGAGACCATTTTGGATATTTTTCTGAAACCCAATGCTTTTCAGCAACACCTATAAAATCATTTACCTTAACTCGGTATCCCGTTTCTTCTAGTGCTTCTCTGCAAATTGTTTGTATTGGATCTTCACCTAGTTCAATTTTCCCTCCCACCAAATAAAGATTATTGTCTTTATCCTTTACTACTAAAAACTTTCCATCTGAATTTTGAATAATTCCGTAGGCACCTTTTCGCTTCCTATATTCAAGATTATGGTTTATTTTCCCAAAGTTTTTCATTGAAACACCATCCATTCAACTAAGTATATTACATTTTACTTTTACAATGTAACTCCTTTTAATCCATACATTAAGCTGATAATATTTACATTGTAATTAAATAAGTACTTCATTAAAAATAGATTTAGAAGCTCTTATAGATTTTTATTTGATTTTTTTGCCCTAATCTAAGAACAGACTTTATCATTTTTCTAAATAACATTTTAAATTTTTCCATCTTCATCTATATTATAATATCCACCAATATATACATTGGCTTTTATAACAATTAACAATGGAACATATTTATATAATGTACTTGGCACAAATTTATTTTTATATTCTATAGCAATTACTATTCCATCATTCATTTTATTTCTAAATATATTTAAATCCATTTTTGAGTTCATAAACCCATTCCCTTTTGTGCCTATTAACTAACCCCTAAAGCCTTGAATACAGCATCAATAGGGTCAGAATAAAATATAGGCTGAACCTTTATTAATAAATCTGGCGGAACTGTTTGAAATTCAACTACTGCTGATGCAGGGATTAGCACCTTTTTTGCACCTGCATCTACACAAACTTGTAGGCAATTTGCAAATTCTTCTACTTTCATTATTGTTCCACCATAATTCATATTACCTAATACAACCATAGATTCTTGAACTGGCTTTTCTAATGAAGCTGAACAAAGCCCTATAAACTGTGCAATGGCAAGTTCATTAGTAAGTCCAATTCCTTGTAAATCACTTATATGCATTAAGAAATCTTTAGTTTTAGTGCTTATTGATGCACTTATATTTTTGCTATTTGCAGTAAAGTACCTAAAAGCAGTATCTAAGCTTTCTTTTGCTTCCCTATCAGAACCTACCCCTGCTTTTTCAAACTTACCACTTCCAGACACAACTTGATTTTCTATTTTATATACACCTATCATTGAGGATGAATGTCCTACAGTATATATGTGTCCTGGTTTCCCTAATCCTTCTGGGATTAGTTTTCCACCACCTTGTTCAGGAACTGATACATATTCTTCTTGCATAGTTTCTGTATCTATGTAAGAGAAATTAACATCATAAAACTCCATTCCACCTATCTTCTTTAACTGCTCTTTTACTCTTCTTCTACCTATAAGAGCATACTTTAAAATTTCTTCTAATTCTTCTTTTGTAAACTCTCCATTAGGATATATCAGTTTTACTAATCCTGATACTGTTTTTCTAACAGCTATAACATCTCTTTGGTTTAAATTATTACCAAGCCTAAAGTATTTATTGATAGAATCAGTAAATGAACGCTTCCTCATTTCTCTAAAAAACTCTGATACATAATCTGCTATAAAACCATACCTATCAGTTAAAAGCTCTGGCCTCATTTTAGGAATTTCCCATCCTGGTAAATAATAGTGCATCCTATCAAAGAAAGCTGAATCATTAGCCATTTCTTCTGGGAATGGAGCAAATAAATGTGATGTCTTTATTAAAGAATCAACACTTTGATTAATATTCCCTACAAAAACCATAGATGCTGAAGCATTTTTTTCTTCTTTTCCCCTTGCAAAAGAACCTGATGCCATATAATCCTTCATTATTTGAATACCATCTTTATCTTTAAATCTTATTCCTGCTACTTCATCAAATGCAACAGTATCCCAAAGTCCAACAAGTCCAACTTTTCTTGTAGACATATTGTAAAAAAGATTAGCTACTGTACTTTGTCCTCCTGATACAAGTATACTGTTAGGTGATAGCTCTTTATATACATGTGATTTTCCTGTTCCCCTTGGTCCAAGTTCACATAAGTTATAATTATTTTCAACAAGTGGAACAAGTCTCTCAAGCATATGCCATTTCACTTCATAAGTCAATTGAGTGCTTTCCATTCCTGTAGAGCGAATTAATATGTCTATCCATTCATCTTTAGTAAAATGCTTTCTCCCTTCTAATATCTCCTCTAAATCCATATTAGGCATCTGTATTGGCTTTAAACTTGATATACTAAAAGGACTCTTTAATTTTACCTCTTCATCAAAGAAGTATTCCATCTTTAATATGCACCATATTCCCCCTTCAAGAAGCTTTTCAAATTCCTTAACATAAAAAGGTGCAATAGGAACATTCTTTAATCCTAAATTAGAAAATTCAGCCTCATAAGTATCTATCTTTTCATTTAATTTAACTGTAACCTTATCAATAATAGTATATTGACTCAGCTCTCTAATCTTAGATTTAACTTTTTCAGCTTCATCAGGTCTAACATAGTTATCAGATAAAATCTTCTTTACTCTTTCAATTCCTTCTTGTAAGCTGTCATCATCATCTGTTGCACAATACATTCCAAGTAAATATTCAAGTACATAAACAGGGACATTATATCCCTGTTTCATTGATTTTGTTAAATCTTTTCTTACAGCTCTACCTGAAAAATACTCATTAAGTTTTTTATCTAAATCTAACGATATTTCTTCATTTCCCATATATATTCTACACCTCTTTTACTTTTAAAAATCAAAATCACTTGCTATCCCTAAGCTTATTGTAAAAGGTATTTCCTCTAAAACCACTCCTGATTCTGTATCTTTGATTAGAAGATAATATTTTTTATTCTTATCGTAATTAATAGGTTTTAAAGTTAATTTAGTCTTTATAATTCTTTCTTCTGGTCTATCCTTGGTTAAATCAGCTATTATATTTTCTATATTTGATATAATGTTTTTATCATTATCAATCATATAAACTTCTAACCCAACTTGAGTTACTTCTTCACTAATTCTTTCAGTTTGGAAGAAGTTTAAGGTAAATATACTATTAGTTATTTTTCTTACTTCATTTGTAAGTTTAACTTTTACCTTTTCAGCTTTTATGCTATTTTTATAAGAGCTTCTTATATTTTTAAAAGCTACAACTGGAACAACTAATTCCTGAAGAGTTGCCCCTCCATGCACAAATTTAGCTCCTTCTCCTTGAACTTTAAATCGTATATGTGATTTAGGCATATATGAAAATACATCTTTATTTTTTAAAATGTATAACATATCTACTTTTATAAGATTATCATTTTCTGCATCTTCTTTTGATATAAAACTTCTTCTATTTCTATCAATAAAAGATATATTTTCTTTTGAAATCTTATCACTTTCCTCTAAATCACTTCTTTGATATATAAAACCATGGTCTGATGTTATCAATACATTTATACCACCAAGCCAATCAGTTATCTTATGAACTAAATCCATTATCTCATCAACTGCTTTTTGCACTGCTTCGAAAGTATATATTTCTGTAGCTCCTTTATCAGCAGTAGCATCAATTGTGTCATGATAAAAATAGACAAGTTTATGTCCTTTTAATTCTTCTATAAATTCAGTTTTGTTCTTTGGTAGTTTTTGAAAATCTACTGCTATACTATTATCAAAAGTATTATTAAGTATTTTATTTCTATTTTCTAAACCACTACTATCAATATTATCTACAAATACTCTTCCATCCTCTTTTAATTCAATTTCCTTATGAGGAAGAAGAGATGCCATTCCAAGTTTTGTTATGGATGGAATAGTAGAAAGATTACTATAAATATGAGTAGAATTAATAACTTTTTCATTTAACTTTTCTGCAATTTCTACTCCAACTTCATATCTTAATGCATCTGAAACAATAACAAATACTCTGTCTCCTTTTGAAAGCATAGGATTCACATATGTTTTATAGAACTCTCTTTGATTAATAATACCAGGTATAGACCACTCTTTTCTCATACCTTCATTTATAGAAGATGTCCAATTGGTACCCATTGCAGTCAAATACCAATTTACATATAGGTTTTCAGCTAAATTTTTTAGTCTATTTATTACATTACTTTCTGGTTGCAAATCATAAAAATAATAGAACTTTCTATAATAAGTATCCATTTTATAATATTCATTTGCATACTCTTTGAACAACTTATCATTACTTTTAGGTACTATGCCTAAATTATAAGTCTTGTAAAATCTATACATCTCTACTACATTTAATAACGCTTCATAAATTCCTTTATAATTCTTATAGAAATGTTTTGTTCTTCTACCTTTTATCAATTCAATAAATATCTCATAGTCCTCTATCTTATTCTCTAAAGAACTTACTATATACTTAATTATTGCCCTATCAAAGACTTTTAGTATATCTACCCCTTTATAATCATCTATATCTAATTCTTCAATAATATCAGCTATCTTGGTTTCTTCTTCATACATTTCTGATAGCTCATCATACTTTTCATAATCTACTCTATGATTTTGGAAGTGGTCTACAAAAATAATACAATTAGGCTTATTCTTTCCAATAAAATCACTTATTCTACTTAACTTATCTTCATTTATGAAGCTACATAAAGCAGTAGATATTAAGTATATAAACAATTTCTTTAATGATTTTTCTTTAGCTTCATACCCATATCTAAGCGAAACATATTTCCAAAATGCCTTATCTATATTGTATTTTTCAAAAGCTATATAAAATTTATTTTCACTCTCTATCAATGATTCTATAAGCACCGCTTTTAAAACTTCTTCAAAATCCATACTCTTAGAATTGCTTAAAGCTCCTAAAATAGATAGTTCCAACTGCTCCTGATTGCCTATTTTTTCTACATATTTACTAAACTTTTTTCTTCTTTCAACTGCATTAAAAAACTCTTTATAAGCTATAAATTCTTTTCTAATAAAAACATCTATATTAAGATCCTTCATTATGAGTGAAGATTTATCTGCATAAAATTGCGAAGAATAAAGCATAGTATCAAGCATCCAATTATCTCTATCATCTGTAATCTTTATAGTATTATATATTAGAAAATTAGATTCTGTATCCTCCTCTTCTAACAAATACTTAGTATAAAAATTATTCTTATCTTCCAATCTATGAACTCTAACGCCTTCAATATTTATTTCATCTATTATATCTTCAAATTCTTTTTCATAATCATTCCAAAAAACTATTTTTCTCTTTTCATAAGACTTTAGTGGTTCATTAAACTCTTCTTTTAAAGCATCTATAATATCAATATTAGCCATTTTTTACGCTCCTTTTTACTAATACACAAAAATAATCCCTGTTATAATTATAACCTTTATAACAGGGATTATATATATACTCTTTACAAGAAACTTTAAAATTTTTTATGTCTCTTATTTAATGATATATACTCATTTATTACATTATTATGTTATATTTTGCTTAACAATCCCTTAAATTTTTCATAGTTTACTTTTACCCCATCATCTAAATCCATTTCTATTTGCATATCTGCCATATGATGTAAAACTTCATCATATTTCTTTAACTCATCTATTTGTTTATCAATAGCTGTAAGCTTTTTCTTAGCATCATTCTTTTCTTTAGTGCTATAATCGCCATCTATTACATCTGATAAAGATTTTCTCTCTGTATCAAGTCTATCTTGAAGCTCATGTAAATAATCTGTTCTTATTCTTGATAAAGTTGTTTTATCATATCTATGCATATAAATTAAACAATTAAAAGCTTTTTGTTTTCCTGATGTAAATAACCAATATATAGGTCTCTTTTTATATGTTTGAACATGGTCTTTAAAGAAATCATTAAGGAAATATCTTCTTATAGTATCTTTTGCTGTTTCATTACTCTTCTTACCAAGTGTTTCAGCAATAAAATTAAGATTTTCTGACAAACTTTCTTCTCCAAAAGTAACTTTAACGAACTCTACAAATTTAGCTACTATATCATCTTCAAAATAACTATCTGAAAGTATTGGTATAATATTATCCTCATCAGCTTTAAATGTTTTATATTTTAAATAATCAAACTCTCCTCCAGCATAAACAAGACCTTCTTGGTCTAATGAATATCTACCAAGCATACAGCCAACTCCATAAGATATAAAAGATTTAATATCTCTTTCTCTATCAGCTCTTCTTAAAGTAACATCTTTATCTTCGACCTCTGGATTCATTTCATCTTGAAGTCCATATATGTCTATAAAAATTTTATTTATTTTTTCTTCATTTTGCTTTAGTTGATAAAATTGCTTTTCAGCAAATTCACACCAATTATTAAAAACTTTTTCAATTTTATTATCATCTCTGTGTTTTAATAATATATGTTTTTTAAAATCCCATGAAGATTCAAAAGAATCCCAATCTTGTTTTGATAAATCAATCATTTTTAATATTATATTATTAAATCTTTCATTATTATAAATATTTTCATAATTATATAATGGAAGTCTTACTACATCAGCTATTTGAAGATTAATTGTTGGATTTAGTATCTTTAACATATGCTGAGCAGGTTTTGAATTTAAGCATCCTAATATAAATAATCTCTTATCATCATCTGCAAAAACTCCTGGTCCACCTGAATCATATAAGCACCCTTCCGGAATCCATCTCATACTAAATGGTCCACTTGTTATATACGAAAAACCAACTGATGGCCTAAAGTAATAACTCATATTAACAATTGTTCTTGTATATGATTTATTAATAGTTTTTGCAAATTCGATAACATCCTCTCCATTATTGTACCAGTTAATTAAATACTCCATATATCCATACCATTTTCTGTATCCCCCTCCTTTGCTATATGGAAACCATTTGCATTTAGATTTGTAAGCCTCCTTATCATTTTTAGCATATCTATAAAACTTTTCAAAAGATACTTCTGGCCAATATCTAAGAAATCTATCATTATCAGATGTTGTCATTCCCCTCTTAACTTCTGAAAATTCACCCAATGGCAACCCTTTTTTAAATGCTTCTAATATTTTTTTACTTGCCCAATAAGCAATTGGATTACCTGGAATAAAGAAATACTCGTTTGTCCTTGTAGTATATCTGTATGATACATCTTCATTTTTAATTGCTTCAAGAGTTTTTACTGGTTGTATATCACTTCCTTTAAACTCAGATAACCTAATATACTCTCCAGATACATCAATATTACAATTTCTCATTGTAAATGTACAAATAGGTACTGTAGCTTCTTCAAAAGCAGAGTATTCAAGCTGGATTAAGCTTGTTATACTTTTATTTTTAATAATTAGCTCTCTTAATTTTTCATATGTAGATATAAACATCCAAACAAATGGTGTCATGAATCCTAATTGACCGGATTTTGATACTTTCATAAATGCATACTCCATAAATCCTGAAAATAAATCTGCTTTAGTTTGTGAATAGTTTATTTTCATAAAGTCTATTAAAGTAGAATTCATGTATTTATTCCCCATATACGGTGGGTTAGTTACTAAAACATCGTATATTTTAATCATTATGTTAGATTGCTTTATTAATTTTTCTAACAACTCATCTACTTGTTTATTCTTTGAAGCCTGATACTCTATTTTTTCTACTGGATTATTTAATATATAATTCCATCTCTGTTCTAAAAACACTCCATCAAACTCTTCTACTTTTATAAGTGAACCATATATTTTAGCATTTTTAAATTGCCCTATAAAGGCTTTTACTTTATCATAATTCTCTCCTGAAGCTTCCCCTGCTATATACTCTATATCCATATCATTTAAATTGTTAGTTTCTTGTATAGATGCTATATTAATCTTTATTTTTTCTCTTTCTATACTTCTAAGAAGTCTATTATTATACTTCATTCCTTTCATAATAACAGCAAAACAAGCAAGTTGGTAAGCTCTATCATCTATATCAAGCCCATAAAGGTTATTTTCTATGATAAGCCTTGGTATTTCTCTATTCATATATCCACATTTTTCATATATTTGATATAGTACATCAAACATATAAACTAATATATGGCCTGAACCACAAGCAGGGTCAAAACATTTAATATCCTCTACCTTTAGTTCTTTATTTATATAAGACGCTAACTTTTTTTCAAAATCTGCTTCCGGATTAGGATTTTTAAGATAGAATTCCCATTCTTTCTTTAATTCATTATGCTCTGGATGAGATTCAACCCAATACCTTCCCAATGAGTTTTGAACCATATATCTAACTATCCAATCAGGTGTAAATAACTGAGTAGCAAATGGTATCTCTTCTTTTTTATATTTATTTTTAGCCTTTATAACTCTATCTTTTTCCTCTGAATTATAATACTGATAAAGCCACCCTATAATCTCTACCTCTTCCCAATCACTTTCTGGTATGAGATTAGTGTCTGTAAGTCTTCTAATAAAAGCACCTTCATTTAAAAGACCATCTGGGAGCAATAACTCAGTATAGTGTCCTATCTTTTCAAACATAAATGGAAGAATTATATTTAAAGAATTACATTGAACTATTATCATATACTTAAACAATGCTTCCATATCATTATTTAATTTCATTTCATATATCTTTTGCTTATCTACTTTTAGGTCTACATTACTTGCTTCTTTTATTAAGTCAGGCTCAACACTTCCTGGCGTGATAGATGATAAAGGCCTAACCCTTGTAGGCATATAATTATTTACTTCCATAAATCTTAACGCTGTAAATCTATTGAACCAAGTATAAGCAACTTCTTCAATTACACTACTATATCCATCCTCACCTTTTTCATTTATATCTTCTATTTTTTTTATAAGCTTTTCTCTTTGTAATTTTTCCTCTTTGCTAAGCGGCCTTCCATTAATAACAATAGAATCACTACTCACTATTTTTGAATTTTTTATACTATCTTTTTCTATACCATATTGACGAGCCTTAACTTTTATTTTATCTATTAACTCATTTCTTGCTTCTACTGCAAAACTTTTCAGTGTATTTTTATCCATATCTTAATCCTCCATATCAAGGAAATAGGAGATAAAATTTGTATCTCCTATCTGCTTTTTACTCAATCTCTATTTCTTTATCTTCTTTTATTATTGATGTAAGTCTGTTTTTAAGCTCTCTTATATACACTTCAATATCAGATTCTGTTTTTAAGGATTTAATATCTACCAATTTAGAAACCGCTACTTTTTCAACCTTTTTAGGTTTTATTTCTGGTGTTTTAATCTCTTCTTTAGTTTCTTTTACTATATTTTTCTTTGCTTCTTCCTCTAACTTCTTCTTATATGCTAATATTTCATTATCTATTTGTCTCTCGAAATATTCTCTTTTATTTAAACTTATAGTTATAGAAGCATCTAATCTATAAATGTCTTTATAATTTTCTATGTCATCAAGTTGCTTATCATAAAACATTTTTATAGTTTCTGATAGATTAGTTCCAACTCCATATTGATTTGACTTTAATAAGCAATAATCATAATCATTTTTTATTTTTTCTTTAGCTGTTCCTTTTTTATTTTCAATTATTAAATTAAATCCTTTTTCTATATTAGAAGATATATCTAATATGTTTCTTATCTTTTTATATGGTATTGGGTCATTTAATATTTCGTTTAACTTAGCAACTTCATCTAATAAGTCTTTTTCTAAATAATCTTTATTATCTTCACATTTTTTAGCAATATCTAATCCTTTATCAAATATCTCTTTTTGACTTTGGAAGAAATCTATTGGATATACTAAATCCTCTACCCAATCAAGTAGTTCATCTTCTTTATTTTTTATTTCTGTAAAAAATCCTAAATTATCTCTATGCTCAGTAATTTCTTTGAATATATTAAGACCTTTTTGAAATAAGCTCTTTCCTGGATATTTTTTACCTTCATACTTATTTAAATGTGAATTAATTTCTTCTACCTTTTTACTTATTTTTTCTTTGATTGCTATTACTATAGAATCTTCGTCATCTGGTAAACTAATGCTTCCAAATACATCTAAACATATAGTTTTCACTCTTCTAATAAGAGCTTCATCTACTTTTATTTTTTTGTTAATTATAACTTTGTCAAAATTTGCTGTTTTTGTTAACGTATCTACTACTTTATTTGATTTTTCAGGGTCTAAAAATTCGCCATTAAATATAATATTGATGTTTTGTTTCTTTAAAAGCTTTGAGACTATACCTGCAATATCTATTTCGTTCCATCCATATGGAGCATCGCTAAATCTGTTTAAAATTATTTTCATCCTTACTTGTTGATGGTTTTCTTCTTGAAAACAAATAAAGTCAAAAATTTCTTTCTCTGCTAAAGCATTATCATATTCTTCCACTGCATTAAATCCTAATTGTTCTGTATTATTGATAAGTAAAGCCCTTATCTCAGCTTCATCTGATATATTAACACTTATATATCCTAATTTATTAAATACACTATTTGTTAAAAGATTAAATCCTGCGCTTATTTTCTCTCTTGGTGAATTTCCTTTTATATGTGCTTTTTCACCATTTACATAATAATTACCTTGAACAAGTGCTTTTTCTAATAAATCTTTAACTCTGCTTTTTCTTAGTCTCATTTCACCTTGCTTAATTGTAATTATTGCCTGTTTATTCTCTGGAAGTGTACTTACATTTTTCTTTTTAATATATGATTCTATCTTTAAAGCTTCTCTTAGTTCCTCTATAATTTCATTTTCATCTGAAAGTTTAATCACCATTTCTTTATCAGTAAAAGACTTTAACATAAGTTCTTCATCACTTTTATAAAAACTATCGCATAATGATGTCAATATGTTTATGCTTAATTTGCCTGTTTGAGTTCCAATTCCTATATCATCTAATTTCTTATTAAATGCAAAGGAATAATTTTTTGAATACTTATATTTAGGGTCATCATATATACCACTGAATATATCTTTTATAATCTCTTTTCTTAAAGTTTCATCTTCTATTGTTTCGCCTTCAATTTCCCTATTAACATCTTGCTCATCATCTGTTAAGAATATATAATTATCCCCATTTTTTTGTATAAGGGTTTGTGACTGAAGCTTTCTTAAGCACTTTTTTAAATCTTCTTTCAGCTGTAGTTTATCTTCATCTACATTGC
Organism: Clostridium sp. ATCC 25772; assembly: GCF_001573875.1. Taxonomy (NCBI): domain Bacteria; kingdom Bacillati; phylum Bacillota; class Clostridia; order Eubacteriales; family Clostridiaceae; genus Clostridium; species Clostridium sp. ATCC 25772. The sequence goes on along the minus strand of NZ_LFRG01000024.1, from coordinate 14,474 downwards.
TTAACATTAATGTAGCTATATTTTCTAAATTTGAAGGTATCTCATCGCTTAAATATTTAATCATGAATAATAACTTTAACACTTGTATATTCATTGGATTATCTTCAAGTTCTGGATTCTTTGATGCTCTTTCTATAACTCTTGAAATCGAAGGATTTAAAAACTCTTCAATTGTATTGTAGAAAGCATGAAAAGGTACTAATATACCATCTTTTTCATCTGCATATTTTAAAACTGATTCTTTAAATGCAGAAATCATTGACCTTTCTCCCTCTGATAAGTGCTTACCTGAGCTACCATGTTTTCTTACTTGTTCAAATACACTTTGAAGTATCTTAAATTGATATGGTATGAAAGGATATACTTCTATAAACTCCTTTTCATCTTCATAACTTAAAAGGTCTTTTCTTGCATTTTCAAAATTTATTAAATTCTTTAACATAGCATTTTTTTCTCTATATAAATCTTTTAATAATAATATAGCATCTTCATCTTTTTCCAGAATACGCTTCTTTATAACCTCGTCAACAGAAATAGATGACATACTAAGTCTTGTGTCAAATCTTCCTTGTATTTTTGAAAAGTCATTTCCTTTTACTTTTATAAGAGAATCTATACTTTCTTGTGATGTAACCATTATCCAAACTTTACCTTTGCAGTATGTCCCTAAATCCTCTGCTACTGTTTGAAGGTTTAACATTAAATCTTTATTATCACCTATATACTGACCAATTTCGTCTACAAGAAATATTAAATGAAAGTTTTTACCTCTACTATCTATGTATTCTCTAACTTGTTTTGCAAACTTTTCAATACTTATTTCATAATTGTTTACACCATCTCTTACATATTCATTTGCACTTTCTAACGAAATATTTAAAACATTTGATATAGCTTGTGCAACATAATCTTTATCTAAAAGAAAAGCGTTTCTTCTTTGTATCCACTCTTTTCCTCTTATATTCATAAATTCTGTTTTAAACTGCTCATAAACACCATCTTTAATTAATTGTTCTTCCATATAAGCAACACCTGGAATTTCACTGCAAAGATTTCTATGTTCATTAAATACCTTAACAAAAATTCTAAGTATAGCATCTTCTTTATTTTTATTATTAATAGGATTCTTCGAATCTATATTAAATAAAATAGCTTCAGTATCAATTTTTGATATTCTTTCCATTTCAGCAAAAAGCATTTCATCTTTGACTTTATCCTTAAAAAATTCAATAGGTTTTTTACCATGTATGCTTTCATTATCTAATAAATATGATAATATTTTTAGAAAATGTGATTTACCACTTCCAAAGAATCCTGAAATCCAAACTCCCATTTCATCAGTTGTTCCATTTATACCTTTACTATAGTTTTCATAAAACTTATTTAAATGTTTTGCTACCTCTTTAGTTACTACATACTCATCTAATTCCTGATATATCTTCTTTGTATCTGTTTCTGATGCTTTAATAACTCCACTAATTTCACGAGTAATATCTTTTTCAAACATATTTCTTATAAGCATTTTCTTTCCCCCTTCTTTCATCTATACCAATGGAAACGCCCTATAATAGTTTTCATCTTTAAATTTTTTAAATAGTTTTAAATCTTGCCCACTATATTCTCCTGGATAAAACATAACTAATGGTTTCTTTTTTAAATATTGTTGTAAGTTGTTGAGAATATTATGAGAACGCATAAATGGATATACTTTTCCTATTCCAGTTAAAAATATTATATCAGAGCCTTCAGACATTTCTTGTATCATCTTGCAATAAACATCAGAATTTACAAAAGTAGCAACAGCTTCTAATATATATTCTTTTCCCTCTCTGGTTTCAAGGTCAATTATTTGCTGAAAATCACCTTCTTGCTTTAAAAAGCCTACTAACATTTTATACAAATCAAATTCTATTATTTTTCTATTAGAATTTGATTTATTGAACTCTTTTATTATATATTTGATATATTCTCTAACCATTAACTCTTCTTTAGGTTCATAATCAAAAACATAATATCCTATTTCATTTCCAAGACCTTTTCCCTTTATAAAGTTCTCAGAATTTAATTCATTTATTATTTGTTCAAGCCTATATCCTAATGACATTTTTTCCAAGTAATTCACCTCTATTCTATATACTCTCCCATTGCCTTTATATATGATTTTTCACCTATACTGATTAAATAATCTTTAACCTCTACAGGTATCAATAATCTATTTATTTTTCCTGTTTTAATATCTTCTATCATACCTGCTTCTGATAAAATTTTAAAAATCACTTGTTTTAACTTAGCAATAGTTTGCTCACTCCATCCTGATACTAAATCACTCTGCTCAGCCTTTGCTGTGAAAAATATATTAATATCTTTTTTTTCTATAAAACCATAATTATATTCTATTTTTTCTCTTATAACCTCATCCATAAATTCAAAAAACAATCTATCATTTTTCATTATAGTATATAGATTTATAATAACTCCATATCCAAGAGGGTCTTCAAGTAACATATTAAGTAAATTATCATCTATTGAGTTCACTCTTTTGATTAAAGGACTTAATCTTCTGCTTATACTTGATTTAAATTTATATTGAAATAAATTTTCTTCTAACACTCTTTTCCTTATTTCTTTATCTGAAAAGCCTTCTTTTTTTAACTTGGCTACTACTTTAAATTCATATAATAAAAATGATTCTCCTGTTAATTTAGCACTATACTCCATATTTTCGTTCATAATATTCACTTCCTTATCTCATATATTCTAACATATTTTTTAATTAAATAAGAGTTGTATTAATATTGAGCATTTAAGTTAATAAGTCATTTTAATGACTTTGGTATTTTAAGTAATTCTTTTTTGCAACAAATATTTTATCATTTCTTTTTCAATATAATATTAAATAAATTCTTCTTAATTTAAGAGTTAAAAACTTAGAAAAGTATATTTATTATGGCATTTACACTATACTTATTGATTCTGAAACTAGAATGTATGCAATAGATAAACAGCCTTAAGAAGATCTAAATACGATAGCGAAGCTAAATCTGGAAAAGGTACTCGTCTTGGTTTTTATAAAGGTTATAAACTATATTATATTGCAACTGTAACTGTAACTGATATTATAGTACCTTTAATCTTTGATTTGACTACTGCTAATATTTATGATAATTAAGTTAAAAATTTACTTTATGAAGCTAAAATTTATAATCCATTCTTAATACTTGCAGATACAGCATACGACTCAACATCATGGTTCGAAATAACTAATAAATTAGATTTAAACTTGTTAACAGATATAAATATGCGTGAATCTAAAGATATTCAATCATTTAATGATGTTAGATACAGCAATGCCTTGTTTTTATAGTCTCCTATAGGAACAAAATTATATAAAAATAGATTGAAAATAGAACAATTATTTTCTGTATTAAAAGGATTATATAATTTGGAAAGCCCAAGACTGTATGGGCGTGACCGATACAAACGTCATATAAAATGAGTTTTATTAACTTACTCAGTAGACGAATTTAATAAAAAACAGCAAGGAATAACAACTAGAAAATATCCTTGGAATATATAATTCTCAATAATATTTTCTTAAATATTAATTTGTAAAAATTAGTTATTCAACAACCTAATAATATATAAAAAGTGATAAAAAATATAGAAAAAAAGTCTCTTCTTTGTTATGGTTAATTTGCAATAAAAACTCAACAAAGAAGAGACTTATATGTATATTTTATTAGAAAAATCACTAAATTTCACTAGGAAAATTAAAATAAATTTTGAATATGGAGATTTAACCTCAGATGCTGGTCTTATATTATACAAAGAATTTGATGAAAGGATTGGTTTTAGTAAAACTATTCAGGAAAATTTTTATGTTAAAGATAGTTCAGCAAATGCTATGATTCATAAAAATGAAGATATTACTATTCAAAGAATATACAAAGAATTGCGGGATATACAACTGATGATAATGTTGATGAATTAAGGTTCGGTGCCACATTTACCAATATGCTAGAAAAAAAGGCACTGGCCCCTCATCCTACTATGTCAAGGTTTAATAATAGAGTCTCTGCCGAAACATTAAAGAGTTCCCAACATATAAATGAGTTGTTGCAAGATAAAAATTACACTATTAAAATACCTGAACATATCATTTTTGATATAGATTCTACAAATTTTCAAGCATATGGTGATTAGTATGACTCAGATTATAATTCTCACTATGCCTCTAATGGAATCACCCATTGCTTATGTTTAATAGACTAACTGTTATTTAATTTAAGCGGAGTTTAGGTGTATTATATCACAAAAATATAAAAAAGAATAAATGTATACACTTTCACATATTAATACATTTATTCTTTAAATTAATTACATCTTAATTTCTTTTTCTGCTTTAATATACTCTGTTAATCTCCTAATACAATATAATGGTAGCGGTAATGATGCGTGACTATCATAAGAAATATTCATCCCCCTTAAATCTTGGGTTAACTTAGAAATAAAATCTTTTTCTTCTTCATTTTCTGTCCCCTGAATATTAATTTCATATAATGAAGGTCTCTTTAAAGGTTTATTAGGAATACTACACTTAGTTGCATTTTTTATAACAGTGTCTGTTTCAATTCTTCTTCCAACTAAATAGTATGTTGAATTACAACTTTTAAATATTCCTGAATTTTTATTTATATTATATTTTTTATCATAAATAAAATATTCTGGTATTTCATCACTATTGTTTATTCTAATAAGTCTTAAATATTCCTTATTGGGTATTCTTAACAATTCTAAATTAAGAAAATTATCATTCTTAGCAAATTTCCATAATCCGTTACGTAAATTACAGTCTACAAATACATATACCATTTGTTTATTTTCTAATATTTCCGATAAATTTTCTTGAATCCATTCATCAATTTCCTGCATTACTTCTTTTTGTTTACCACTTATACTAGATTTATTAATAAAATTATTATTTATAGAAAAAATATATTCTTCTATACTCATCCACTTATTTACACCAAAAACATTTATGTAAATTTGACCCTTTATAATTTTGCTCATAGCAACAATTTTTTCTCTACTACCACCATATATTTTTGAAATACCTATCAGTATGTCCTCTTGTTTTATATTTTTTTCTTTGTATATCATACTTTCAATAAATCCTGCTGCTGATAATAAATCTTTTACAGAATTAATTATAATATCTATTAAAACTTCATCTAACTTACATGAATAATTTATAAATTGAGTTAACACTTTTCTATTTTTAAAAGCTGATCTTATAAGTTGTTTTGAATCTCTATCCTTGTAATTTTCATCCTCATGGTAGTTAGGAATATCAATAAATGCTAATCTCAAAACTTCTTTTTCTCCATCACCTATTACATCTTCTAACTCCTTCATTCGCTGAACCCTGTTTTCATTTTCATATAACTCTCTAGTAAATTCATTAGATATTAAAGTAAAATCAATTTCATATCCATCTGAAGATTTATAAATATTTTCTTCTATATGATCTAATCTCAGTAAGAGAGCCATAATAGATATAACCTTACTATATAACTCGCAATCAGCTGTAGCAATGTATACTAAAATTTTTTTAAATTTTTTATTAAATAAATAAGGCTCTTTATTTATTGGTTTTTGCTCATTTAAATATTTATGACAATTATAAAGTTCCAATTCTTCTTTAGTAACCTTATAAAATTTATTAGATTTATATTTACTTAAAAATGTTATAGGATCTCTTAAATTTAAACTAGGTAACTTTTCTTTTAATAAATAAAGCATTTCATTTCTTTCTGGCAATCCTGCTCCTAATTGTGTTTTAAAACTTTTTTTATTTTTGTTAATTACAAGAGCTATGCATTCTTGTTTTTCATCATTAAATTTATCTGTTTGGGCTAGTATATCCTTCAAGTCTATATCCATTAATCTTATATATAACATATCTGCTGTTTCTTCAATATTATACAAATTCTCTTTGCTTCGCTTTAAACTAACTTTATTAAATAATATATCTTTATCAAAATAATATTCATTCTCTTTGTATATATAAATAGATGTTGCCTCTGTGCCTTTAATAAAGGTTTGATTTCCTTTTATTAAAGGTCTATAATCCCATATTCTTACATGTAGGTAAAAATTTAAGGTTAATCCTACATTTTCTATAGTTTTTTTCAAACTAGCAGTAATATAATATGAAAATGGAGTATATATCTTCCTATTAAGTTTTATAGGCATTGTCATCATTGTTGTCTCATTTTCCCCAATTACTCTATTAAATTTCAATTCTTTTTCTAAGCTATTAAATTTAAAAGAATTCTGAGCTAATTTATATATATAATATTCAGGTATCAGTCTATACTTAATTGAAGTTTCTTCTTTTATTATAGATTTAAGAGAAATTTCTTCATTAAAATACCATCTTTCTGAAAATGTTTCATCTAGTTCTATTCCCATTCTTAATTTGTATTCTTCTTTTAACCATTCTGCAACTTTACACTTTAGAAGATTTAAATCAAATTCTTCTATTGAATAAAACCAAATTCCATTATTTTTATTTATATCATATAAACTATTATTGGAAAAAATTATTTTATCAAACAAGCTTATGGCTACTTTAAATATTGTTCTATAAGCCACACTACATTTTTTATCTGATGACAACTTTCTAATAACATTTTCTACACTATTAGGTAACTTAAAAACTTTCAAATTTATATCATCTACACTTTTATCATCTATAATAAAAGAAAACAATTGCAAATCTTTCATTTAATTATTCCTCCCACCTATTTTCACAATAAAATTCTTCATTTATTTCATATATTGATTTTTCTAAAGCCATATAAAAATTATTGTATAAAGCATTTATAACCTTATCATTTTTATATTTTGACAATATATCATACCAACTATGGAATATGCTATTACTAACACTAACCTCCTCTCCTAAAACAATTGCATTACAAAATGCTGCATCACAAAAATATACGTTACAACTATTGCCATTTCTTTGCATTCTACCAATTGCTTGTTTTATTGGAATTAACATAAACCAAGCCATTATTTCTCTTTCCCTTGGTTTTAATTTTTTCCAATAACTAATTTCAACAATTTTATTAAACTCAATAAAGCATTCTTTTCTAAAGTTTTTTATTCTTTCTGAGTAGTTATTATAATTCAATACCATTGACTCTTTTATTTCATTAACATAATGATGTAACATTTGTATATAAGATGAAAAATCTCCTGGAACCATATATGGTCTTATAAGAAAAAACATACTTCCAAAATAAGAATCGCCTACATTATTTAAAATATTATATCCTCTTGATATTATTGTGAGTGGTGCTACACATATATCAGCATTATTAGTTATTTCTTCAAATATTTCTAATGAATCTTTAGTCATAGAATTTAGAGTTTCATCCATCTTATCTGATAAAATTTTATAATTTAATTTATTGAATCTAAGTATTTCTCCAACTACTTGGCAATCACTATAGCTATTTACTATAATTAAAACCTTTCTACCATTAAGATTTTGTAATTCATATTTGATTTCTTTTATTATTTTCTTAGATATTTTTATTAAATTTTCTTCTCTTTTTTCATCTCTTGATATTCCTGAAACTCTTAAATATTCTTTCTCACTAACTTTAGGCAAAAATTTCATGTTAATTTTCCCCTCTGGTTTTCCATATAATAATATATCAGGTCTTTTCTTTAAATTATAATGAGCAGATCCTGGTGAATAACTAGTTCCTGATAAACATATAACTGCTGGTCCCTCTAATCCTATTTCTTCCTTAGAATAAGCCCAATTTTCTAATAAACTTCTACCTACTCCATCATACCTAATAATATCTATAGTTATTCCTTTGGTATAAGCTATTTTATATCCGTAAATAATTCCTAAACATGGTTCTGTAACTAAATGACTTAATCCTCTATTTAAAGTATTAAATCCTTCAACATATTTAACTTCGTTATCTGCTAAAAATTTCATATAAGGATATTCATTACTTATAATTTTTAATAAATAATCTACTTGTACTAAAAATATTAAGAAACCTATCTGCTCAATAAACCTCTCTTCATCTCGTTTTCTTCCTTTATCTGTATCTGGTATTTTTACTTTAAATCTTTTCATTATATTTTTTATATTATTTTTCAATTCTTCTTCTGGATACTTATGTTCTGCTAAATGTATAGCTTCAATTTTATTGTATAACTCATTTAGTTCATGAGTTATTATATTTTCTGAAATATTAAATGCATCCGTAAACTTTACATATTCATATAAAAACTCTATAAACTTATTATTTATTTCTTCTTTTTCTAGAACACCTTTTATACTTTTAAATAACTCTATAGGTGTGAACATTTTATTCATCGCATAACTTTTTATTTTTTGATACTTCGCCATTACTCTTCCAGTAGTAGTTAATACAGATTCTAATTTAGTAACATTTTTTATATATTTATATTTATTTAATCTATCTAAAGCTTTACCATCTTCTTTAAGTTTATTTTTTAAAAGTATAAATTCCTCTAATATACTATTTTCTCCATAGTTTAATTTTACAGTTGGCATAAGCTGGCCATCTAATATACTTTGTACTCCGTCTGCTTCGTCTACTATAATCATATCTAATAAATCATAAAACATTTCATATATACTTCTATCAAATTTATCTATAAATTTAGGAATTGAAGCCTTTATTAAGCTATGTGGAGTAGTTACTATAACTTGAGCATCTTTTAACCTACGAATTCTTTCCATATGTCCACACATATTAGAATATGGACAACATACTTTTTCATTATTTTCATACAACTTATTACAAGGAAAATTTATATTTTCTTCAAAATCATTAGCAACAGCTTTAATTATACAGTTGCCTGATAAAATTTTTATAATGTCATCATTTTCAACTTCATCTCCTTCTCCTTCTTTTATCTTGGAATAATAATTTATAAGATGTTTCATTTCTGTTGTTGAGCCAATAATGGGAACTGCATTTATTCCTAATTCCTTAAGCGTTTTAACTGTGCTTATAACATTGCTAACTGAATCTTCAATAACACCTATTTTAAGATTACATTCTTTAACTCCCCAAAATATTTGAGCATATTTATAAGTTGATTTTCCTGCTCCTAAAGCTCCTACTATATGTATTAATCCTTTAATCTGTATTTTTTTACTATTATTTAATATATCAAGTTTAATTGGAGGTCTATCTTTAAAATTTTCTCCCATCATTTTCAAAATATTATTCCAATCAAATTCTTTATCTATATTTATATGTTTCTTATATCTATATTCTTCAAAAGGTTCTATATTGTTTTTTCCTGTTTCGTATACTATTGCTTTAAATTTTTTTCTACTATTAATGCTTTGTTTTGCTTCTGAACTAATATATTCTACTTCTTCTTCTCCAAATATAATCTCTCTTTCCTTTAAAGAATTTAATTCTTTAAGATAATTATCATATTGTTGTTCTCTATTATTTTCATAATTTGCAACTATTCTAACTAAATAACCAGCTTTATTTATATCAAATATCCTCAATTGTTTTGGAACTTCTAAATATAAATTTTTAATATTTCTCCATTTTGTTTGACTACTAAATGCATGGTTGTTTTTTCTAAGTTTAAATATATATTCAACTATTTCGTTATCTTCACTTTCTATCTTAAAATCGTAAAAATATTTAGTATACACACTCCATCCTTCATCTACCATTAATTCATTTTTTATTAAACTTAATATATACAATCTTATTTCAAATTCTATAAACTCTTTTATTGATATGTTATCTATATTATATTTCTTAAATAGATTTTTAAAATTTGTAATCAAATTATTCATAAACTTCTCCTAATAATTCCTTAATTTTGCTTACTAAATGCTTTTCTTGAATTACTTTAAGCTTAATATCCTCATTTGAAAACAAGTCCTTAAGTTCTCCTATATAATTCTTATTCTCTTTAATTTTATATAACTTAACTCTATGATTAGGAATAACTAAAAAAGTTGTTTCTGAATTATTATATCTAAATTTATTTATATCTGAATTTTTTTTCATATTATTTAATAATTTTAAAGGAGATACTTGGTCCTTAACATCTAAATTTATAACTTTAGAACCATTAGAAACTCTTATATCAAATTTATCTATCTCTGGATATAATATTGTTTCATATTTTTTAAACTTATTTTTTATAGTGCTATAAATTCGTTCTTCCCCTATACTCGGTAATAATATATATCTATATATACCCGAATGAAGTTTTATCATTTTATTGCTAAACTCTTTTTCAACCATATTTAAATTAAAAGATTTTATATAATAGTTGCATATATTACTGCATTCTCCACTACTGTCATTTGCAAAATCTACTGGCTTACCACATATGGAACATGTATACATGAAGCCCCTTAATTCATTAGCCTTTTCATACATGTTTTTTAAATATGTAATTAATCTAGCTGGAAATCTATTCATAATATAAGAATCGAACTCATTTCTTTCTATGATATAATTTTTACATATAAAGCTTCTTACTTCCCTATAGATGTCATCCCAATATTGAAAGTCTTCTTTACTCCCATTTCTACATATCATCAATATTTCATACATAATTTTTTGAACTTTTTCTTCATCATTTTTTTCATTAGTTATACTTAATATATCTTCATTAAATTCTCCTATGTAATTTATAAAAGGTTTGTCATTTAAATTTTCACTAATATAATAATTTATAGGTTTATTTTTTATAAAATAAATAAAATCTGATATGTTAGTAGGAAAATTACCTAATCCTTTGCTTATCATATTTTTAGTTAATAATTGAATTGCTTTATTAAATCTGTTTATCTTTTTTTCTAAATCTATTTCTTCAAAAGTATCTTTAATTGCATAAACTAAAGTAATATTTTCTCCAGTCATAATAACCTCCATATATAAAATTTTCACTTATATTATATCCATTTAGTTTTCAATAATTAATATAACTATAATTTTAGAAACAAAAAAACACCTTTTTCTAGGTGTTTTTGTATAAATTATTAATTTCCTCAAGTTCTTTAATTATTTTTTCTCTTAAATATATAGGTTCTAAAACTTCTATATCTTTTCCTTGCTTTAAAATCCATCTTAATAACCCTTTATTTATACCAACTTTTCGTACCAAAATAAATTTATTTTCATATTCTAAATCTTTTCTTATGCTAGATTTTATCCCAAACTTTTCTACAACAGAATTTAACAAGCTTTTATCTACCCTTAACTTAATTGTATCAATATTCTCACATGTAAACATATCAAAATTAAGTATACTATACATTTCCATAGGTATCTTTTCATTATTTGAATGGCATTCCTTTAATTCTATGTTACAAATTCTATCAACCCTATAATGTTTTTTTACATTGTCTTCTAAAGCAATTAAATAATATCTATCCTGATCATAATAAATTTCTTTAGGAATACCTTTATAAATTTTGTCTTTTAGAACAAATTTTTTGTTTTCATTATATTTGCCATATCTAAATGTTATCTTCTTACTTTCATTTATAGAATCATGCAGTAAATTAAGATTTTCTATAATATTTACCTTATCACTAACACATTCATTAGATTTTACTATACTTTTTAATTTTTTTACATCCCTTTCTGATATGATATTACCAAACTTTGATATTATATTAGACTTTTGTCTTAAAGTTAAAAATTTATTTGCTGACATTGAGTCTACTAGCAATCTAATCTCTGAAAAATCAAATTCTCTTCTACATAATCTATAAAGTGCAGTATTATGTCTTCCATTAGTTTTCTGTATATCATAATTTAAAGATATTAAAGTTTCTATATCTTTAAATATAGTATTTCTAGTTATTTTACTCATATTATAATATTTTTCTAAGAATCTCTGTATATCTTTTATAGTTATACTATCTTCTTCATTTGTTTTTCTTTTTAATATATCTAATACTGCTATTATTCTTAATCTATCCATAAAAATCACCTTAAAAATAAACTATCAATCTAAAAATTCTTTAAAATCTTTATAAAAACTATAACATAACTTCCTAATTTATACCAATTTTGTTCTAAAGGGATATGTTTCATTATAATATATCCCTTAATTGAAGCCTTACATTTTAGATAATAAAAATTATAGCAACTTCTTTTCCTTTAGAATTCAACTACCACCCGCTTAAATCAGGTGTTTTGTAATTGTTGCTGAAGCAGCTTAAAATGATTTATCTTTCTTCTGTAACTCATCTATTTCTTGAGTTTCTATATATTCAATTCTAATTTCATCTGTCACATTACCACTACTTTCTACAAAATATCCTCCTGTCAGTATTTCTATTTCATTATTTTTACATACTTGTATTATCAGTTCTTGTTTCCTTTCTCCTATTTGCCCACCTAAAACCTTTTTTCTATACTTTTTTCCACCCTTTAAATAGTTTTACTTACCTACTAGTTAATTAAAATATCGGATCTATATAATTCTTGAATTGCAATTCATCTCCAATTAGTTTTTGAAATTTTCTTATAAATTCTTCTTCATCATTAGTATAGTTTACTTTGTATGTATTTCCACTAATTTGGAATTCAATCCTTTCTATGTAAGGCTCAAACTTCCTGTTATACGATGCTTTATATGTTACTTCAAACTCTGACTGTTCTAAAACGTAAAAAATAATAATAATGTTATATAATACCTCTTCATTAAATACATCTAAAATTTCACATTTTATATCAACATCATTATAATCATAACAACCTTGATAAGAACTTATTAGGTCAATAGCCAGCAGATATTCTTCTCCTTCTACATAATCTTCATCAAAAAATAATTCTTCAACTGATTCTTTATTGGTTGCTAAATATTCAGAAATTTCATCACTATTTTCTTCTATAAAATTGATTGTATCATCTAAAACGTCTTCTACACATTTTAGATCACGAAATTCTTTTATCAACTGGACTTGTACTTTATATTTTAATTCCTGTTTTTTACGCATTTCTTGTAACTTACTACATTCCTGCAATTTTATAATTGACATTTTATTATGAGTTGCATTTGTAATTTGATCAATCATCTCTATCTTTAATGTAGAATCCTGAAAATCTTTATGATCATTTGTTAAAAATATCAACTGTGAATCCACATGAAGCGATAATTTAATTATTTCATTCCATATAAATTGATCATTATATCTATCTTCTGGTTTCTTTTTATCTTTCTTACCCCACCAATTTTTATCAGTATTATCACAAAACGATATTATTTTTTTCTTTTCTTCTTTTGATAAAGTATATTCATTTCTTAAATTAACTTCTATAAATTTTTTTATCCGAGAATAATTCTCATACAGTTTATCTTTATCCCTATAGTAATTAATTTTTTGCGCCAAACTACCATTACTATCTCTAAATTCAATTAATACTATATTTATATCTTGTAATAAATTATCCGCCTTCGGTAAATTGTAATATTCAAGAAGTTTATTTATAATTATTGTTGTATCATAAATAAACTTGTCGAATCTTTGCCTATACAATATTTTATTTAAAAATAGTTGGTTATTATTCTTTTGATTTAGTAACTCTTCTTTCTTCATCAAGAATTCATTTAATTCTTTACTTTCTATGTTGTATTTTTTTCGTATGTCCATCAAGTTATCAAATATTTTTTTTAGATAATTATTTTTAAACTCATTTTCTTTACCTTCTAATAATAAATTGCAGTCATAATTTTTTTTTGCTTTCTCATATCCTTTATTGTATATCTTTATTTCCTGAAAAAACTCTTCACGTACTGTCATTGGAATAAAAGTTTTTCCTTCTATATACCTTAAAAATTCATCTAATACATTCTTCTCTTCGCTCAACAAATCAATTAATATATTGGTATCTAATATAACCATTTCTTGCTTCATACAACACCACCCTACTTATAATTACATTTCATCAAAAATACACCATTGAACATTATATCACTTTTTTTACAATTCATTCTATTAATTCAGAGAAGTTTTGCATCTGATTTCCATCTATAATTTGAAGGACTGGAAGTCCACAAGCCGTTAGTCTGGATTTTTAAGTATAACTCTCCCTTTACCCCATAATATATACTGAAGTTATTTCCAACGCCTTTCAGCAATATTTAATTTAAATACTTTATCAAGTTGTATCTAAAAAATATCCATTTTTACTTTTATACATATATAAATGATACTATAAGAATGATTCTTTCCATAGTTAGTTGAATTTAGACTTACTTTAATATATTATTGTAGATATTCTATATTTTGAAAGTAGGTTTTATGATGGATAAATTTATTAAACTTTTAGATTATTAATGTCAATATTTTTTTGTATGATTGTGCCAATATTCTTATGTACAGTTTTGCTAATTAGTTTTATTAGATA
>NZ_LFRG01000239.1:0-578 GCF_001573875.1 Clostridium sp. ATCC 25772 | reverse complement strand
GTAAAGCTAAGCCATATTTTTCATGTTTTTCATAACTTTTTTAGTTATAAAAACAAATAAAAAAGCCACTCCTAATAGTATGTTAACCTAAAGAAAGGAGTGACTTTATATGAAATTCATTAATAGTATTAGTAAAATTTCAAAAAATATAAGTGTTTTTTCTGAAAAAAGATTAAATAAAATTGCTAAAGAAGTAGGCTTTATTCAAAGACGCAGCAAAATAGATGGAAATATGTTTTTTAAACTATTTACTTTTGGTGCATTTAGTGTTGATAATCTTTCTTTAAGAAGCTTATCTGATTTCTACGAAAGAATTGATTCAAGTAAAGAAATAACTAGACAAGGATTGGAGAATAGACTTGAAAAAGGTAGTGAATTTTTAGAGAAAGTTTTTAAAAATACTATAGAAGAAAAATATCTTAAAATTCAAAAGATGAATAATATACGTAGTTTACAACTTTTTTCAGATATTAAAATTTGTGATAGCTCAATTATACCAGTGAATGATGAATTAAAATTAATTTGGAAAGGCTATGGAAATAGTGTGCCGAAGGCTGCTTTAAAACTTCAAACATTAT
>NZ_LFRG01000238.1:0-503 GCF_001573875.1 Clostridium sp. ATCC 25772 | reverse complement strand
ACCTGACATCTATTTTTACCTGATGGTTTTAATAAAATTGGATTCATTCTAACATCAGGTTCAATTCCAGCCGCTTCAGCTTGAGTAACTTGTGCTCTCCCCATTTCTAACCCATCTTTTGTTATGTATGAATTTAATGCCATATTTTGAGATTTAAAAGGTGCTACACTATATCCATCTTGTTTTAGTATTCTGCATAACCCAGCAGCCAAAGTACTTTTACCTACATTAGAAGCTGTTCCTAAAAACATTAATGATTTACTCATAATAAAAGTTTCCTTTCCAATTTATATTGTTTTTTAATTGCAAAAAAGACCTATCCACGATGGATAGGTCTTAAAAAAGTATATACTTAACCAATTTTAAAATCCTTCACCCCGAAGACTTTATTTCCATAAACTAGGCAGGTCTCCTGACTCAGCTTCATCCTAGTCCTATTCCTTCCCGTAAAATCACAGTGGTGTCTAATAGTTTCGTCAGCATTACAGTAGCGGGGGCTGCAG
>NZ_LFRG01000237.1:0-503 GCF_001573875.1 Clostridium sp. ATCC 25772 | reverse complement strand
AAGAATTTTGCAAATGCTAAAGGTATTATTGTTGATGACGTTATATCTGATATAGGAAGTGGATTAAATTATAACCGGAAAAATGGAATAAACTTTTAGATGAATGTATGGAAAATAAAATTGATTCTATTTTAATAACTCATAAAGATAGATTTATACGTTTTGGTTACAATTGGTTTGAAAGATTTTTAGCAAAATTTGATGTTAAAATAATAGTTGTTAATGATGAAAGTCTTTCACCTCAATAAGAATTAGTTCAAGACATAATATCAATATTACATGTTTTTAGTTGCAGAATTTATGGTCTTAGAAAGTATAAGAAAAAGATTAAGGAGGATGAAGAAATTGAAAAGAGCTTACAAGATAGAGATTAAACCTACTTTAGCACAAAAAATAAAAATACATCAAACTATAGGCATATCAAGGTTTATATATAATTTCTATCTTGCTCATAATAAAGAAATTTATCAAAAAGAAAAAAGATTTGTAAGTGGAATGGATTT
>NZ_LFRG01000236.1:0-504 GCF_001573875.1 Clostridium sp. ATCC 25772 | reverse complement strand
AAGAATTTTGCAAATGTTAAAGGTATTATTGTTGATGACGTTATATCTGATATAGGAAGTGGATTAAATTATAACCGAAAAAAATGGAATAAACTTTTAGATGAATGTATGGAAAATAAAATTGATTCTATTTTAATAACCCATAAAGATAGATTTATACGTTTTGGTTACAATTGGTTTGAAAGATTTTTAGTAAAATTTGATGTCAAAATAATAGTTGTTAATAATAAAAGTTTTTCACCTCAAGAAGAATCAGTTCAAGATAAAATATCAATATTACATGTTTTTAGTTGCAGAATTTATGGTCTTAGAAAGTATAAAAAAAAGATTAAGGAGGATGAAGAAATTGAAAAGAGCTTACAAGATAGAGATTAAACCTACTTTAGCACAAAAAATAAAAATACATCAAACTATAGGAATATCAAGGTTTATATATAATTTCTATCTTGCTCATAATAAAGAAATTTATCAAAAAGAAAAAAGATTTGTAAGTGGAATGGATTT
>NZ_LFRG01000235.1:0-503 GCF_001573875.1 Clostridium sp. ATCC 25772 | reverse complement strand
ATTATAAGTATAAGTACATAAATGCATAAACCCCAAAATAATAAAATTATTGGTAAAATAATTAACATAGGAACAAACGCTAATAAAGTATCCATAAAAGTCTCCTTATAATAAATTTAATTTACTTTTTATTTACAAAATCCCTTCAAACCCGCATGGTCGCAACAACTAGTTAAATAGTTACATATATACATAGTTATAAATTTATATTACTTTATTTAAAATTTAAAATATTTTCTTTAACATATGACTCCATGATTATTCTATATTCTTCTGGTCTGTAGTCCATGGATTTTATCAAATTAATCATCTCTTCAGCTGAAATAAATTTGACATCGTCTAACTCTGATTTTTGTATTGTTAAATCTGAAATATTAATATCTTTACAAAGTACAAAAATATCAATGAAATGATTATATTTCTCCCATAGAACTCTTTTTATAAAAGCTATATTATCTATCTTTATACCTAATTCTTCATCAATCTCTCTAATAATAGCTTCT
>NZ_LFRG01000234.1:0-503 GCF_001573875.1 Clostridium sp. ATCC 25772 | reverse complement strand
TGCTGCATCTAAAGTAGAGCAATTAGTTATGCAACCTAGTATAACATTTGGAGTTACAATGGCAACTTATTGTGCTCAAAATCTAGGAGCCGGAAATATAGATAGGATAAAAGAAGGCGTTAAAAAATGTACTATTATAAATATTATTATAGGTCTTGTGGGAGGTCTTATACTATTTTTATTTGGTGATCAATTTGTTAAGCTATTTGTATCAAATTCTGATCCAGATGTAGTTGCTTACTCTATGAAATACCTAACTACAGTTGCATTTTTCTTTATACCACTTAGCTTAATATTCATATATAGAAATGCACTTCAAGGAATGGGCTACACGTTAGTTCCTATGTTGGCTGGAGTTTGTGAACTATTAGCTAGAACAGTTGTTGCATTTACACTACCTTTATTCTTAGGTTATTTTGGAGTTTGCTTAGCAGGTCCTATGGCTTGGATTGCAGCTTGTATTCCATTAATACTTGATTATATCAAAAAAATAAATACATTAA
>NZ_LFRG01000233.1:0-504 GCF_001573875.1 Clostridium sp. ATCC 25772 | reverse complement strand
TATAATTTATTTAAGCATAAAAAAAGATTGGGAAAATCCCAATCTTTTTATTATCTATCTTCGTCAGTAACGTTAAATACGTAAGGTATGTTTCTGTAGTAGTCTCCGAAGTTTAATCCGTATCCTACAACAAATTTATCTTCTATTTCAAATCCACAGTAGTTAGGAACTAATTCCACTTTTCTTCTGCTTGGTTTATCTAAAAGAACACAACATTTTATACTAGCAGGGTTCTTAGTTTTTAAGTGACCCATAACAAAGTTCATTGTAAGATATCTTCTAAATTATTTGTATCAGTTATATCATCTACAACTAAAACATCATATCCTTCTATATCATCACTTATATCTGCTACCATGTTAACTTGACCAGTACTGCTTTCTCCATGCCCGTAGCTTGAAGTAGTCATAAATCCGATTTTAACAGGTACTGTTATGTTTCTTACTAAGTCTGCGCAGAATATGAAGCTTCCTTTTAATAGTGATATTACCATTAATTTCTTTC
>NZ_LFRG01000232.1:0-508 GCF_001573875.1 Clostridium sp. ATCC 25772 | reverse complement strand
AACTTACCTTTTGATTTCCCATAAATTCACTATCGCATCCAGAAGGAAGTTCTATAACTTTCTTATTTAAATTTATAGGTATATGCCTTTTCATTTCATGAGATGGTAAATACAGTATATCTATGCATTTCTTAAATTTAATTAAATCATAATAGTAAAAGCTATATGCTATTAACCTTTTTAGTATAGAAACACTGTTTTTATATTGGTCAAATCGCCAATGAATATCTCTATAGAATAACCCAATCTTAATATCTTTTTTCTTACAATAACTAAGAAATTTGAAATCAAATATGGGATGTATAGGTAAATGATGTTTTTCCGTTAACAGAGTTGGTTCCGTTGAATTTTCCATGTAAAGAAAATCATAATGTTTACCTTCATTTATATTTTTTTTAATTAACTTTATAGATTTTTTTCTTTCTTTTGCATATCCTTGTATAATTTCAACATTATACCCAGCCTCTTCGAACCCTTTAATAAATTTAACAGGTCGTATATTTGAAGC
>NZ_LFRG01000231.1:0-506 GCF_001573875.1 Clostridium sp. ATCC 25772 | reverse complement strand
AAATCTATTGTTATAGATTTTTCTTTATCTTTACTTATACAATTGATATCTCATTAATGTATGTCTATATAATATGAAAAAAATAGAGAGATAGGCGTCCCCATCTCTCTATTTTACCTAGGTTTTATTGTGCACATTTTCTTTTCAGGATAATAAATAATTTATTTATAAGTCTTAAACCTTAATTATTTAATTATAGAAGAAACAACACCTGATGCTACTGTTCTTCCACCTTCTCTTATTGCAAATCTTAATCCTTCTTCTATTGCTATTGAGTTTATTAACTCTATATTCATTTGGATGTTATCTCCAGGCATAACCATTTCTACACCTTCTGGTAACTTACAAGCTCCTGTTACGTCAGTTGTTCTGAAGTAGAATTGAGGTCTGTATCCATCGAAGAATGGAGTATGTCTTCCTCCTTCTTCTTTCTTTAATACGTATACTTCTGCATTGAACTTAGTGTGAGGCTTAACAGTTCCTGGCTTAGCTAAAACTTGTCCTCT
>NZ_LFRG01000230.1:0-507 GCF_001573875.1 Clostridium sp. ATCC 25772 | reverse complement strand
AAAAATAAAAGAAATAATAAAAATAGCAAATGCTAAGGGGATATCTGTAGAAGCAGAAGTTGGTTCTATAGGTGGAGAAGAAGATGGTGTTGTTGGTGCTGGTGAAATAGCTGACCCTAATGAATGTAAGTTAATAGCTGATTTAGGTGTTGATATGTTAGCAGCTGGTATAGGAAACATACATGGTCAATATCCAGAAAATTGGGCTGGATTAAACTTTGATGCTTTAGAAGCTATAAACAATGTTACAGGAGACATGCCATTAGTTTTACATGGTGGAACAGGTATACCTGCTGATATGATAAAAAAAGCTATATCTTTAGGTGTTTCTAAAATAAACGTTAATACAGAGTGTCAATTAGCTTTCGCTGCTGCTACTCGTAAATATATAGAAGAAGGAAAAGACCTACAAGGTAAAGGTTTTGACCCTCGTAAAGTTTTAGCTCCAGGATTTGAAGCTATAAAAGCTACTGTTAAAGAGAAAATGGAATTATTCGGTTCTATAAA